>NZ_JBYMAP010000090.1:0-15973 GCF_057766305.1 Methylomonas sp. BG-2
GCAAGGCGGAGATTTTGAAGACGTTGGTGCACCGGCATCCGGGGCGACAAATCGTGTTTGTCGAGGATCGGTTGCCGACACTGCAAAGCGTCAGTCGGCATCCCGAACTAGCGGACGTGAAATTGTGGTTTGCGCTTTGGGGTTACGGCATTCCGGCGGACCGCCATTCCGCTATCCAGCATGCCTTTACGCTCCAACAGCTCGAAGGCTTTTTGGACTGGGCTGAACCGGGCTGTCAGCCAGCAACACCCTAAATCTGGGGCGGGACTCGCGCCAGTGGCTTAATAACTCGGGCCGGCACAGTCAAGGGGTGGTGGGCGCGTTTTCAAGCAAGTGGTAATGGTCCGGGCCGACGCTGATGATGCGTTGGTATGGCTTAGTTTCAATTTCGCGCAGATACGCGATCGAATGGGTCTTGATCAAGCAATAAATCGTATCCCCTTCCTGTAAGGCCATTTCTCTGGCCGCGCCAGGGGTAATTTCGGCCAATAACGCGCCGCCGCAATCGATCTGCACGATCAAACTCTCGCCGCTGCGAATCAGCGCGCAGATACGGCCCTTGATTTGGTTCTGAATCGAAATCCCGCTAAGGTAGCCGCGCGACAACGCGATGTCGTTGGCGCGGATCGATACTTGAGTGCCGCTGCCTGGCGTCAATTGCGGTCTCAGCGGCAGAGCCAGCGGTAAGCCGAAACTGTCCGCCTGGGTGTGGCCCGCCGAATGGTCGTGATGACGTATGGTGACCGGCAGCAGGTTGTCGATCTGACGTATGCCCAGATAACGAAGCATGCCTTGTCCCTTGGCGATTTCTGGTAGCGATCCGCTGCTTGTTACCTTTCCCTGGTCCAGCACGACCAGTTGATCGGTCAAGTCGAGGATTTCCCCCAAGGATTGACTGGCGTAGAGCGCGGGCAGGTTGAGTTCGACTTGAGCGCGCTTGAGTAGCGCCAATAGCGGCGGGCGATAATCATTACCTATCACCGCAAAGGTGTCGTCCAGCAGTAGTAAGCGCGGCGATTTTACCAACGAGCGGGCCAGGGCCACCCGCTGCCGCTCCCCGGCCGAAAGCAGCGGCAAGGGTTGGTCGAGCAGGTTGCCCAATTCAAGTAACTCGATCAAGAACGGTAGCTTGAGTATCCGCCGATGCCTAAGCGTGCGCTCGCGGGCCGCACTCAGGTTTTCGCGAACGGTTTCGGACGGATCGGCGCAATCCAGTTGCAGCACCGCGCCTACCGGCCGCTGTTCGCGCGGCATGACGATACCCTTGCGACTGTCGAACAATATCTTGCCGTCGACCAGAATGTAGCCGCTCTGCGGCTGAATGGCGCCCGCGATCAAACCCAACAAGGTGCTTTTGCCGGCGCCGGATTTCCCGAGTAGGCCCATGCTGTTGTCGTGGATCGCCAGCGAGGTGGTCAGTTCGAAATGGCCTCTGCGCAATTTGACGTTCATTTCTAACAGCATGATGGCCTCGTGGGTTTGGTGATTGGTTCGCGCGATTCTTGGCGAGCCGGGAGTTGGCCGGCGATCGCCGGAATTTCCCCGCCTGCCTTAAAGATCGCGGCTGTCGGCGGGCTTTCTTTGGTGTCCGGCGTTTCGCCGCTTGTCAACCCAAGATCGACTTCGGTGCCAATTCCGCCGACAAAGGCGTTGCCGATGCTGCCTGCGAATTGATGGGGTCCGCTAGTTTTCATGCTTGTGTTCTCGGCCAGGAGATGGGGTCTTCGCTCATTCGGCGAATAGCGAACGGTCAAGTGCTGACTTCCTATAGGCGCGATGGGGATAACGGTTGGGGGATGCCGGAAACAGCCGTCTCGCAACGCTTGAAGAGGAAATTCGATGTGTTAATTTGTACATATCGTAAGGCGTGGCTTTTGCCGAATTAATTCGGGGTTTTTGTTGGTCTACCGAAAGGGTGGCAAGCTGAAAGAAGGCTGTTTTAGCCGATTAATTTAGCTATAATCAGGATTTTACAAGCAGTTTTTAGGCCACTGTATCCGTCGCCGACAAGCACTTTATGGTAGTCGCGGAACGGCGAGTGTGGCTAAAACAGCGGAAATCGTTAGTTATATCTGGGTTTATCGGCTCGGTGGGATGCTGGGAAATGGTGTTAAAGACGACAACGGCGAACCGAAAAATCGTGTGGGAATTGTAGTGTTTGCGACATTGTTAGCGAGCGCTGTCGGCAAATCGCGGTTTTCCGATAAGCCGGAAAGGCTGGTATTCGTGAATAGCCCCAGTTGCGATAGGGGTATGTCTGGCTGGCAAGGCTCTTGCTTAATTAAATTAAACCGAATTTTTCACCTACAGGAGATTCTCCCGATGTTACTCGACAGTTACAACAGCCAAGGCCTATTGACCATTTCTTCGGTATTGGGCAAAACCAGCACTGCGGGTCTGACTGCTTGGCGCGGCGACTTAGTGCTGATCGAAGGTGCCATGCGTGAAGGCGCGACCAATCCCAATGACCGTAACCCGCCCAAACTATTGATTCATCAAGCGGCTATGTTGGCCGATAGCGACAAGATTTTGTTTTTAAACGGTATGATCTATCAGTTGGAATCGCTGGCGGTGTTTGTCGAGAAATACAAAGCCGGGCTGACCGCCGACACGTTGGCGTTAGTTTACGTCGAGAACATTGCCGAGCAGATGGTCGTTCAATTGGAAGGCTTTACTTTCAAATTGTTGCCGTATCGGGAAGGCATGGTTTGGAACGAAACGATGGAATTCTTGTACATCGAAAAAGCCGACCTGAAAGGTCAGTCCGCCGAAGACAAGGTCATCACCGTTTACGAGGCGGCAAAAAGCTTCAAGTTTAAAGGCGAGGCGCTGACTTACGAAGCCGCGTTGACTAAAACCGTCGAAGTTAAACGCGAAGCGAGTTACGGTCCGGTATAACCGATCGGCGACGGGATTAGGGGAGGACTTATGAAAAACTTTAAGACGATTACGGTGGCCGAATCCGAGGCCTTGATCGCCGAACAGCAGCCGATGATCTTGGACTGCCGGGAGCTCAAGGACTACAAGGCCGGGCATATCGACAACGCGATGCATGTACATGAGCAGTTGCGCGACACCTTGATCAGAAAAGCCGATAAGTCCAAGCCCTTGCTGATTTACTGCTATTACGGCCATGCCAGCGAGCACATGGCGGAAATGTTTGGGGACTTCGGTTTTCAGCAGGTTTACAGCATGGCCGGCGGTTACGCCGACTGGAAAGAACAGCACCAACTTTAGGGGTAACGCTATGGAATTATCAAGAGATATCGCGCTCCGCATTGCTTTGGCGTCAAGAGTGTTGCCCGGCGTGGACGTGGCGTCGCTGATAGGAATTCTGCACGAAAAAGTCGGCTCGCCATTGACGGACGAACGCCTGAAAACCATTACCGTCACCAACTTGAAAACCGGGATAGGCAGTCACGACGGCGAGGAAGACGGCGAGGACATCGACATCGGATTGGCCAATATCAAACTGGCGGTGCGTTATTTATGGGGCGAGGAAGATGGCGACGAAGGTTTGCCGGAAATCCTGCCTTATAAGGAAGGCGACATGCCGGAATCGATCCGGGTAGCGATTGCATCCAACAGCGGGCAGTCACTGAACGGGCACTTCGGCTCTTGCATCCGATTTTTGGTTTACCAATTGTCCAAGGATGCTATGCGGCTGGTTGATATTCGCTCCACCGTGGAAGCTGACACGGCCGACGATAAAAACCTGTTCCGGGCCGAATTGATCAAGGATTGCCACGTGTTATTCGTGCAGTCTATTGGCGGGCCGGCCGCCGCGAAAGTGATACGCGCCGATATTTATCCGATCAAGATTCCGGACGTCATCGAAGCTGAAGCGCAGTTGCGCGAATTTCAAAAAGTGTTTGACGCGCCGCCGCCGTGGATGGCTAAGGCATTGGGCAAGAGTGCCGAGGAGCGTAAGCGCTTCGCTCACCAAGAGTAACCAGCGCGGAGTACATGCGGGTTTGGTGTACTCCGATTTTGCTTGGGCTCGATGTAATCCTGCGTTTTCAAGGTTTTTCCATCGTTTTGATAAAGGTATCCGCTTCGTTGATCGATTTTTCCATTTCAACGATGAGCGCGGAAACGTCCGATTTAACCCCGTCGAGTTGGCCTTTTAGCGAGGCGATGGCCTGAGCATTCAAATTGTGCTTCAGAAACAAGACTTGGTCCTTGAAGACTTTCAGCACCGGTTCCAGTTTGGACTCCGCTTTGCGCATTGCCGCCAACAATTGCCGGTACTGGGCTTTGGTGGCCGTTAGCTTTTTACTGCTGGTTTGTCTTAGCGACGCGTTGGTATATTCCTTCAGTTCCGCGTCCCATTCGGTAAACAAAGCGTCCGAAACGTCCTCGATATCGGCGATTCGTTTGTGGATTTCATCCGCCTTCCGGACGCTGGCGTCGTACTCGTCATTCAGTTTTCCATAAGTGGCTTCCAGATCACCGCCCTGAAAATTGGTCAATACCGTGAATTGTTCCAGCGCCGATTTGAATTGTTGTTTGGTCTGCTCCTGAGTCTCGCGAGCTTTTTCGACGCGATGCACCATGACTTCCCGTTTAGGAATGCCGAGTTTTTCCAGACCGCCGTAATAGGCCTTCGAGCAAGCGGTACCTGTCAATACAATCAGGAAAAGGGCGTAACTTAAGCGACTTTTCATTGGGTCACCAGCAAGGGTTAAAGGGTAAAGCGCGCCAGTTTAAAACCTGTTTTCCGCTTAGGCTAGTCCGGAATTCGGTTACGGTGATACTGGCGGATTGCCAACCAGTCGCGAATTTTTCGACAAGGAGTGAGATATTCCTCCAATAGTCGGCCACTGAGGTTGGCATTTGATCAAGAACTGGCTTTTACTTAGTCCCAACACCGCCAAGTCGAATGCCGACGGCTTTGGTGGCCGGGTCTTTAAAAGCAGTTTTTTATCAAATGCCGTGGAGGTTGCCATGAACGAATTTAAAAAAGATTTAATGATAGGGGTTGTTTCATTCACCGGTATCGTCGGATTTATTTCCGGTGAGTTTATTCTTTCGACCTTGATGTTCGGTGTGGCCGCGTTAATGAGCAACATGACGACAGAGTCCGCATATCCGGTTAAGTAGTCTCTCTGATTCTCCATTGGCGGAGATTCGCAAACGAAGCATCCATCGTTCGTTTGTTTTTACGGCCTCGCAATCCCTAGGGTTGCGAGGTTTTTTTTACACCTTCTAAATTTGATTTCATCAGGTTTTCTTGGCGGGTAGGCCGCGCAGGAAGTTGAGTTTTTCTTTAATTTTACTCTCCAAGCCGCGTTCGACCGGAAAGTAATAACGGCGGTTTTGCAATGCATCGGGGAAATAGTTTTCGCCGGCGGCAAATGCATGATCTTCGTCGTGGGCATAGCGGTATTCGGCGCCATAGCCTAAATCCTGCATCAGGCCGGTCGGTGCGTTTCTTAGATGTAGCGGGACTTCCAGTGAGCCGCTTTTATGCGCATCGGCCATGGCCGCCTTGTAGGCCGCGTAGACCGCGTTGCTTTTGGGTGCGCAGGCCAAATAGGTCACGGCTTGCGCCAAAGCCAGCTCACCCTCCGGGCTCCCCAGTCTCTCGTAGGCCTCGGTGGCGTTTAGCGCCAGTTGCAAGCCGCGGGGATCGGCGTTGCCGATGTCTTCGGCAGCCATTCGAATCACTCGTCGCGCGATGTAAAGCGGGTCGCAGCCGCCGTCCAGCATGCGGGCAAACCAATACAGCGCCGCATCCGGATCGGTGCCACGCACTGATTTATGCAAAGCGGAGATTTGGTCGTAAAAAATATCGCCGCGCTTATCGAAGCGGTTTGCGTGGCCTTGCAATACTTCGTCGATCACTCCGGGTCTGACGACTTCCCGTCCGCCCTCGGTCTCGGCCAGATCGACGGCAATTTGCAGAATGTTCAGACTCCTGCGGGCGTCGCCGTCGGCGGCCTTGGCGATCATGATCAGCGTTTCCCGGTCTATATCGATCGGCCGCAAGCCCAACCCGCGCTGTTTATCCTGTAGCGCGCACTCCATCAGTTCGACCAAGGCGTCGGTATCGAGGCTGCGCAGGACGTAGACTCGCAAGCGGGACAACAGCGCATTGTTCAATTCGAACGACGGATTCTCGGTGGTCGCGCCGAACAGCACGATCGCGCCGCTTTCGATGGGAGCTAACAACGAGTCTTGCTGGCTCTTCGAAAAGCGGTGGATTTCGTCAATGAATACGATGGTATTCAAGCCCTGTCGCGCCTTGATTTCTTCAGCTTCGCCCACCGCGGCGCGAATCTCCTTGACGCCAGCCATCACCGCCGACAACTCGATGATATGGCTATGGGTCATGCCGGCGATAATCTTGGCCAGCGTGGTTTTGCCGACGCCCGGCGGTCCCCAAAATACCAGCGAATGCAATATGCCGTTGTCGATAGCGGCCCTCAATGATTTGCCTTTTGCCAGCAGGTGTTGTTGACCGATGAATCCATCGAGGGTGCTGGGGCGCATTTTGGCGGCCAGCGGCATGTAGGCATCGCGTTGGCCGGAGTTTTTGCTATTCATGAACGAGATGAGCGTGGCGGTGAAGATAGATGGGGCCGAGGCTGGTCGTTAAGCGAAACCTCGGCCGAAATAGATAGGCAATATCGGCGTTTTTTAATAGAATTGCCGGCCATTTTAGAGATTCCGCTACCGAAAGCCATGGATTTAAAATTTCTTGATTTTGAACAGCCGATTGCCGAACTGCAAGCGAAGATTGAAGAACTGCGCAAAGTCGAGCTAGACAACAACTTCGATATTTCCGAGACGCTCAAACAGTTGGAGCAGAAGTGCGAAAGTCTGACCGAGAGCATTTTCAGTGACTTGTCCGACTGGCAGATTTCGCAATTGTCCCGCCATCCGGGGCGGCCTTACACGCTGGATTATATCTCGTTAATGTTCACCGAATTCCATGAGTTGCATGGTGATCGGGCCTTCGCGGATGACCCGGCGATCGTTTGCGGTCTGGCGCGCTTGGGTGGTAGGCCGGTCATCGTGATCGGTCATCAAAAAGGCCGAGACACCAAGGAAAAAATTTACCGAAATTTCGGTATGCCGCGTCCGGAAGGCTATCGCAAGGCCTTGCGGGTGATGAAAATGGCCGAACGCTTTCAATTGCCGGTGATTTGCCTGATCGATACGCCCGGCGCCTACCCTGGGATCGGTGCCGAAGAGCGTGGTCAAAGCGAGGCGATTGCCCGTAACTTGTTCGAGATGTCCAAGCTGAGGACGCCGATCATTTGTACCGTGATTGGGGAAGGCGGCTCCGGCGGCGCACTGGCCATTGGGGTGGGCGACCGTTTGTTGATGTTGGAATACAGTACTTACGCGGTGATTTCGCCGGAAGGTTGCGCGTCGATTTTATGGAAAAGCGCCGACAAGGCCCAGTTGGCCGCCGAGGCAATGGGAATCACCTCGGACCGGGTGCGCGAACAAGGATTTTTGGACGAAGTGATCCGCGAGCCGGTCGGTGGCGGTCATCGCAATTTCGCCAAAATCGCCATGAATTTGCAGGAAGCCTTGCTTAGGCATTTGGATGAATTACAGCGCGACGCCGGCGATATGGACCAACTGTTGGAGAAGCGCTATCAACGCATCATGCGTTTCGGTTCGTTTATTGAAGAACCTTTCAAATAATTCGTTGGTTCGGAACAACTGCGTAGAAAAGGCCGACTTCTCTCGGCCTTTTTTTTGGAGCGGTGCTTTATGTTGAGCTTCCAGACGGTGCGTGCCGCGCTACCGGAGCGGGTTGGGCGCTTGTATGTCGCATACAGCGGTGGCGTTGATTCGCACGTGTTACTGCATCTGTGCGCGAGCCAAGCGGACTGGTCGGCCAAGCTGTGCGGGGTCTATGTCGATCACCGTTTGCAAACGGAGTCGGCGGCATGGGGGGGGCACTGTCGTCGGCAATGCGAGGCGTTAGGCGTCGAGTTTTTAGTGTTGACGGTTGATGCCGCGGCCGCGCCAGGGGAAAGTCCCGAGGCGGCCGCTCGCCGGGCTCGATACGCCGCGCTGGCTGATTTACTGGATCGGGACGATGTGGTGCTCGCGGCTCAGCACCGCGAGGATCAACTGGAAACCGTGCTGCTGCAGCTATTTCGCGGTGCCGGCGTGGCGGGGTTGGCGGCGATGCCCAAAGCGACGCCGCTGGGGCGAGGAGCGCTGCTTAGGCCGTTGTTGGAGGTTGGCAAGGCCGATGTTCTGGCTTACGCGCGCCGGCATGGCTTGGTTTGGGTTGACGATCCGAGCAATGCGCTGAACGATTTCGACCGGAATTTTCTGCGAAACCAAGTTTTGCCGCTGATGAAACAACGCTGGCCAGGGCTGGATAAGACGGTGGCGAGGTCGGCCGAGCTGTGCGGCGAGGCCGCGCAGTGCCTGGACGACTGGGCGGAAACCCAATTGGCGGCTGTCTGCGGTTTGGGTGGATGCGAACTGGCTATCGACCAATTGCCGGTCGCGGCGGCCAGCCGCCGCTGGTTGATTCGGCAATGGTTAAAGCGCAACGGCCTCCGGCCACCGAGTCGCTCGATCACCGAAGCGATACTGGCGCAGGTCGTCGATGCGCGCGGCGATGCCAATCCGCAATTGTGCTATCGAGGGACGCTGATTCGGCGATATCGGCGGCACCTGATTTGCGTGCCCGCTCTTCCGGCTCCGCGAGCGGGCGGCGAAGTGGCTTGGCCTCAAGGTGCCTCGCGAATCGAGTTGGGCGACGGTTGCCGCTTGTCCAAGGAAGTTGCCGTTGACGGCATTGCTCAAGCACTTTGGGATCGAGCTGTTGTTACGCTCAGATTCCGATGCGGCGGCGAGAAGTTGAAGCTGCCGGGGAGGGACGGCCGGCATGGTTTGAAAAAGCTCTACCAGGCCGCTGGCATTCCGCCGTGGGAACGGGAGTGGAGACCGTTGATTTATCTGGATGGTCGCTTGGCGGCAGTGGCTGGCCTTTGGGTGGACGAGTGGGCTTGCGGTTCGAAAAACGAACCTTGCTACCAAGTGTCTTGGCAGTTTCCACAAAGCGTGTGATGATGAATGGGTAAACCCTAGTCGGAGAAATGAGATGTTTGCCGAAGTATTGCAATCGGCGATCGTCGGCATGATGATCGCCATTCCCACCATCGTAATCTATAAAAAAGTGGGTTTGAATCCGCTTTGGGCTGGATTGGTGTTTATTCCGGTGTTCGGTTTATTGATCGTATTCATCCAGTTGGCCTTCGCGGAATGGCCAAACGCGCGGAGGGGAGGCTGAGATGACCTTGTTTTTCGTTTTGTTGCCCATTTATATCCTGTTTTGTTTGTGGCTGGGATATCGAATCCTGCAAAAAGCCGGCTTCGATGGGCGCTGGGTTCTCGTGCTGCTGGTACCGGTCTTGAACATTCTCATGGTTTGGGTATTTGCATTCAGCCGTTGGACCGGTTTACGGGAAGATGTCGATCAGGGCTTGTAGCCGACGCTTGGTGGGTCTAAATAAATTTTAACAGCTGTTCGGATCCTTTCGGATTGTAGCCGGAATGAGTCATTTTTCGACGAACGCAACGCCTGAAGGACGCGCGTTTTAATTGTGATTCAACGAGCCGCCTGGCAAGCGCGCGTCGTTGTGCAGAGGTCTAAGCCGCCGAAGGCCTAGACGTTTTAAGTTCAAAATGTTGAACTCCACTGGCCTTAGACGCTGGCAGATTAGCCCGGCAGGCACGGGACAAAGCTGTTAAAATTCCGGTTTACTGTTGACCCCATTGCCATACGCTAGACAGGGCGCAAATTTTTTCATGACAAAATTCATCTTTATCACCGGCGGTGTGGTTTCCTCGTTAGGAAAAGGCATCGCGGCTTCTTCCTTGGCCGCCATATTGGAAGATCGCGGGCTGAAAGTCACTATCACCAAGCTTGATCCCTATATCAACGTTGATCCGGGTACGATGAGTCCTTTCCAGCATGGCGAGGTCTTCGTCACCGAGGATGGCGCTGAAACCGATCTGGACTTGGGCCATTACGAGCGGTTTTTGAAAACCACAATGGCCAAGAAAAACAACTTCACCACCGGCCAGGTGTACGAACAAGTGCTTCGCAACGAGCGCAAGGGCGAATATCTCGGCGCGACGGTGCAAGTGATTCCGCATATCACCGATGAAATTAAACGCCGGGTGTATGCCAGCGCCGAAGGCACCGATGTGGCGCTGATCGAAGTCGGTGGTACGGTCGGCGATATCGAGTCCTTGCCGTTTTTGGAAACCATTCGTCAGATGGGTGTGGAATTGGGTCGCGACCGCGCGTTGTTCATCCATTTGACGCTGGTGCCTTACATTAAATCGGCCGGCGAGATCAAGACCAAGCCGACCCAGCATTCGGTGAAGGAACTGCGGACGATTGGTATTCAGCCGGATATTTTGATCTGCCGTTCCGAGCAGCCGATTCCGGCCAGCGAACGCCGCAAAATCGCGCTGTTTACCAACGTCAACGAGAAAGCGGTGATTTCCGCGATCGATGCCGACACCATTTACCGGATTCCGCTGTTGTTGCGCGAACAAGGTTTGGATGACTTGGTGGTTGGTCAGCTGCGTCTGGATGTGCCGCCGGCCGATTTGACGGCTTGGGAAAAAGTGGTGGACGGTTTGACCCACCCGACCGACGAAGTCGAAATCGCCATCGTCGGCAAATACGTGGACCATACCGACGCCTACAAGTCCTTGAACGAAGCCTTGCTGCACGCCGGCATTCATACCCGCCACAAGGTGCAAATCAAGTACATCGACTCGGAAACCATTGAGCAGGAAGGCACGGCGCAATTGAAGGATGTCGCCGCGATTTTGGTGCCGGGCGGCTTCGGCGAGCGCGGCGTCGAAGGCAAAATATCCACGGTGCGCTTTGCTCGCGAGAATCGAATTCCTTTCCTGGGTATTTGCCTGGGCATGCAGTCGGCGGTCATCGAGTTCGCCCGCAATGTAGTGGGCCTGGAAGGCGCGCACAGTACCGAGTTTTTGCCGAAAAGTCCCCATCCCGTGATTGGTTTGATCACCGAATGGATGGACGAGGCCGGCGCGTTGATTACTCGTGACGAAGATTCCGACATCGGCGGCACGATGCGTTTGGGCGCGCAGAAATGCCGCTTGAAGGACGAATCGCTGGCGTTTGAGGTCTATCAAAAAGACGTGATCACCGAGCGCCACCGCCACCGCTACGAATTCAACAATCAATATTTGAAACCGCTGGAAGCCGCTGGCATGCGCTTTTCCGGCAAGTCCTTGGACGGCCGCTTGGTCGAGATCGTCGAACTGCCCGATCATCCGTGGTTCCTGGCTTGCCAATTTCATCCCGAATTCACTTCGACGCCGCGTAACGGTCATCCGTTGTTTTCCGGTTTCGTCGAAGCCGCCGCCAAACACAAGAAGCAAACTCAAGGTTAAGCATGCAACTCTGCCATTTCGAAGCCGGTCTGGATCGGCCGTTTTTTTTGATCGCCGGTACCTGCGTCATCGAAAGCGAACAAATGACGCTGGATACCGCAGGTTTTTTGAAGGAAATCACCAGCGAACTCGGTATTCCTTTCATCTACAAATCCTCGTTCGACAAGGCCAACCGGTCGTCAATGTCTAGTTTTCGCGGCCTGGGCCTGGAAACCGGCTTGCGGATTCTGGAAAAAGTCAAACAACAACTCGGCGTGCCGGTCTTAACCGACGTGCACGAAGATACGCCGTTGGCCGAAGTGGCTACGGTGGTTGACGTGATGCAAACTCCGGCCTTTTTATGCCGGCAAACTAATTTTATTCAAAGTGTCGCGGCGCAGGGCAAGCCGGTCAATATCAAAAAGGGCCAGTTCATGGCGCCTTGGGACATGGGCAACGTGGTCGCCAAGGCCAAGGCTACCGGCAACGACCAGATCATGGTCTGCGAACGCGGCGTGTCCTTCGGCTACAACAACCTGGTTTCCGATATGCGCTCGTTGGCGGTGATGCGCGACACGCAATGTCCGGTGGTGTTCGACGCGACCCATTCGGTGCAATTGCCGGGCGGCCAGGGCAGTTGTTCCGGCGGCCAGCGCGAGCATGTGCCGGTACTGGCGCGGGCGGCGGTGGCGGTCGGGATTGCCGGTCTGTTCATGGAAACTCACCCGAAACCCGACGAGGCCTTGAGCGACGGGCCCAATTCCTGGCCGTTACACCGCATGAAAGAGTTGCTGGAGACCTTGATGAGCTTGGATCGCGCGGTAAAAGCAGCACCTTTCATCGAGCGTACGTTGCAATAACCGATGGCGCCAGAGTCTTAAAAACAAAACACAATCCACTATCCCACGGAGCATTTGAAGATCATGAGAATCGTTGATGTAAAAGCTAGAGAAGTTCTGGACTCGCGCGGCAATCCGAGCGTCGAGGCCGAAGTTTATTTGGATTCCGGCGTTGTCGGTAGCGCGATGGTACCGTCGGGTGCCTCCACCGGTGAACGCGAAGCGATCGAGTTGCGCGACGGCGACAAAAACCGCTATTTAGGCAAGGGTGTGCTAACTGCGGTCAACAACGTCAATACCGTTTTGAAAGACGCCGTGGTTGGCATGCAAGCGGATAACCAAGCCGCTCTGGACCAAAAAATGATAGACCTGGACGGCACCAACGCGAAAAGCAAGTTGGGCGCCAACGCCATCCTGGGCGTATCGATGGCCGCCGCTCGCGCCGCCGCGCAGGAAGCCGGTAAGCCGCTGTATCAATTTCTGAATACTAGCGGCGAGTTCGTATTGCCGGTACCGATGATGAACATCATCAACGGCGGTTCGCACGCTGACAACAGCGTCGATTTGCAAGAATTCATGATTCTGCCTGTAGGCGCGCCGACCTTCCGCGAAGCCATCCGTTACGGCGCCGAAGTGTTTCATAACCTCGCGAAAGTGTTGAAAGGCAAAGGCCTGGCCACCACCGTCGGCGACGAAGGCGGCTTTGCACCCAATCTGCGCTCCAACGAAGAAGCCATCGAAGTCATCCTGGAAGCCATCGAAAAAGCCGGTTACAAAGCGGGCCAGGACATCTATCTGGGCATGGACGCGGCCGCTTCCGAGTATTTCGAAAACGACAAATACTTTTTGTCCGCCGAAAACCGCAGCTTCACTTCCGCCGAGATGGTCGATTTCCTGGCCAACTGGGTCGATAAATATCCTATCGTCTCGATCGAAGACGGCCTGGATGAAAACGACTGGGACGGCTGGAAACTGCTGACCGAAAAGCTGGGCAACAAAATCCAATTGGTCGGCGACGACTTGTTCGTCACCAATCCGGCGATTTTGCGCGAAGGTATCTCCAAAGGCATCGCCAACTCGATTTTGATCAAGGTCAACCAAATCGGTACCTTGAGCGAAACCCTGGAAGCGATCAGCACCGCCAGTGCCGCCGGCTACACCGCGATCGTTTCGCACCGCTCCGGCGAAACCGAAGACACCACCATCGCGGACCTGGTGGTCGCCACCGGCACAGGCCAGATCAAAACCGGTTCATTGAGCCGCTCCGACCGCGTCGCCAAGTACAACCGTCTGATGAAAATCGAAGACGAGTTGGGCGCCAAAGCCCGCTACGCCGGCCGTAGCGCGTTTAAAATGCTGAAATAATAAAAATGTAGGCTGGGTTGAAGCGAAGGCGGAAACCCAGCATTGAAGTCGCGTGTTGGGTTACGGCTAGCGCCTGACCCAACCTACATGTTCGAGAACCGCCATCAAAACCCTGATCCTTATCATCATCGCCTTGACGCTACACTTCCAGTACCGGTTGTGGTTCGGCGATGCCAGCTTGTCGCAAATTCGCGAGTACCGCGCGCGGCTGGAGGAATTGACCAAGGATGCGCAGGAGAAAAAAGAGCGTAACGACTCGTTGTACGCCGAAGTGCTGGACCTGCGCAAAGGTCTGGAAACCATCGAAGAACGCGCCCGCTACGAACTGGGCATGATCAAGGAAAACGAAACTTTCTTTCAAGTGCTTGAGTAGCGCATGAACCCAATCCCCAAATGCTGGACCGTGGTGCCCGCGGCCGGTGTCGGCAAACGCATGCTGGCCGACCGTCCCAAGCAATATCTGCCGCTGGCCGGCAAGACCGTGATCGAACACACATTGAGTCGCTTGCTGGACTCCGGCGCGTTTCAAAAAGTGGCCGTCGCAATTTCTGTGGAAGACCCGTACTGGCCGGAGCTGGCAATCTCCAAGCATCCCGACGTGATTACCGCTCCCGGCGGCAAGGAACGCGCCGATTCGGTGCTATCGGCGCTGAAAGCCCTGCAAGGTTTGGCCGGTGAAGACGACTGGGTGCTTGTGCACGACGCCGCCCGTCCCTGCCTGACCGCCGACGACATTCATTTGCAAATCGAAACTTTAAAAAACGATGCGGTCGGCGGCATCCTGGCCTTGAGTTCGCACGACACCCTGAAACACGTCGACGGCGACACCATCACGGCAACGATTGATCGCAAACACGTCTGGCGGGCGCTGACGCCGCAAATGTTCAAGTACGCCATGCTGCGCGACGCGCTGCAACAGACCGAAGGCAATCCGGCCGTGACCGACGAAGCCAGCGCGCTGGAAATCCTGGGCTACAAGCCTAAAATCGTCGAAGGCCGCCCCGACAACATCAAAATCACCCGCCCGGAAGATCTGGCCCTGGCGCAATTCTATATGGAGCAACAAGCATGATCCGAGTCGGCATGGGCTACGATGTTCACCGCTTCAACGACGGCGACCACATTATTCTCGGCGGCGTCACCATTCCTTATGAAAAAGGCCTGGAGGCCCATTCCGACGGCGACGTGGTCTTGCACGCGCTGGCGGATGCGATCCTCGGCGCGGCGGCGCTGGGCGACATCGGCAAGCATTTTCCGGATACCGATCCCGAATTCAAGGGCGCCGACAGTCGAGTGTTGTTGCGTCACGTCTACAACATCGTCAAGGACAAGGGCTACAAACTGGTCAACGGCGATGTCACGATCATTGCCCAAGCGCCAAAAATGCTGCCGCACGTGCCGGCCATGCGCGCCAACATCGCCGCCGACCTGGAAACAGACGTCGACTTCATCAACGTCAAAGCCACCACCACCGAGAAACTGGGCTTCGAGGGCCGCAAGGAAGGGATTGCGGTGCAGGCCGTGGTGTTGATCGAAAAGTGACCGAATATGCATTGCCGGACTGGCCGTACGCCTACAGCGGCCCAGCCGGCAGCGGTAACATCAAAACCGTTTACGACGATTTTGTGGTCGAGGAAATCCTCGGCTTCGAACCGGAAGGCAGTGGCGAGCACGTCTTTCTGTTCATTGAAAAAAAAGGCGAAAACACCGAATACGTCGCCCGTCTGCTGGCTCGCCATGCCGGCGTGCGCCAACGCGACATCGGCTACGCTGGTCTGAAGGATAGACATGGCCGGACCCGGCAATGGTTCAGCGTTTGGCTGCCGGGCAAAGTAGACCCCGATTGGGGTGAATTGCAGGGCGACCATCTGAAAATACTGCAATCGGTTCGCCACCCGCGCAAGCTGAAGAGAGGCGTTCTCCAAGGCAATCGCTTCGAGATTTTGATTCGTAACTGGCAAGGCGACCGCGAACGCTTGGAAACTCAGCTTGAAGCTATCAAGCGCTGGGGCTTTCCTAACTATTTCGGCGAGCAACGCTTTGGTTTGCAAGGCCGCAATGTCACGCGCGCGGCCGAAATGTTCGGCGGTGCCAGGGTGAAAGCGGAGCAGCGCTCGATTTATTTGTCGGCGGCTCGGTCCTATTTGTTCAATTTGATTTTGGCCGAACGAGTGGCGTCGGGTAGCTGGAGTAGCGGTCTGACCGGCGAAGTTTTCATGTTAGCCGGCAGTCACAGCTATTTTTTGGCGGATGATGCTGACGCCACGTTGGCGGAGCGGCTCGCGGCCGGCGATATTCAATGCACAGGCGCATTGTGGGGGAAGGGCGTTAGCGGCGTCCGGGCCGCGGCCGCGCAGCTCGAG
>NZ_JBYMAP010000091.1:0-15938 GCF_057766305.1 Methylomonas sp. BG-2
CAACAAAGCGTCACAACTGGGTAGAAACCAAACATTACGCATGCTCGCGTAACGCTGTTCCGGCAACAGTACGCGGTCCGGCCCACCATCAATTACCAGCGTTTCCAACACCAATTCGCCGCCGGGCCGCAAACAGCCTTTCAGCTCCAGCAAATGATCAATCGGCGAACGCCGGTGGTACAAGACCCCCATCGAAAATACCGTATCGAAAATCCCCAAGTTGGCGGGTACATCCTCTATTCCAAGAGGCAAAACAAAGACCGGCGCTTCGCCATGGAGACGGCGAATCGCCTGATATTGCATAACGTTCAACAGGGTGGGATCGATACCAACCACCATTCTGGCGCCGGCGCCCCAGATCCGCCAAGCGTAATATCCGTTTCCGCAACCGACATCCAGCACCAAGCGGTTACTCAACGGCGCAATAGCATCTTTTACCCGCCGCCACTTCCAATCGGAGCGCCATTCCGCGTCAATATCGATACCGAAAAGACGATACGGCCCCTTCCGCCAAGGATGCAAGGCCATCAACCGCTCGTGCAAATCGGAGCGCGCCGCGTCGGAAATGTCCGAGTCGCCACCGATTTGCACTTGATCACGCAAGTCGCAAACACTCGGCGTCAGTGACGGCAACGCATCGACCACCTTTCGCCAACGTCGTAAATCGCCATGCCCATTTTCGTCGAACGCCGCGACCAATTGCTCGGGCAACAACGTCGCCCAACGCTGGCCGCCCGCCTGGATGAGCGCGTTGAGTAAAGGCCGATAATCGATCATTTCAACGCGATCATCGACGCGAAATTGAAATACTGAAACCAAACCTCGACGCTGGAAAACCCAGCAGCCGCCAACCGCGCCCTATGCCCCGAGAAAGTCTCCGGTATCAAGACATTTTCCAACGCGGTTCGCTTCTGGCTGATTTCCAGTTCGCTATAGCCTTGCGCCTTCTTGAACAGATGATGCATTTCGGTCTGCAGATCTTGCTGACGCTGGTCCTCGAACGCCAGCTTCTCGGACAAGATCAAAACGCCGCCGGGCAATAAGCCGTCGTAAAGCCGGGCGATAAAATTGTCGCGATCTTCCAACGGTATGAATTGCAGCGTGAAATTCAGTACGACCACCGATGCTTCGCGAATTTCGATATCGCGAATATCCGCGCAACACCATTCAATATCGACGCCAGTCGGAGCAAGCTCGATATCTCGCCGGCATTGCTCTATCATCGCCTCCGAACAATCGACCGCGACGATACTGCAGTTTCGGACTGTGATGTTGGCACGCATGGCCAATGCCGACGCGCCCAAGGAACATCCCAGGTCATAACATCGACTGTTTTCCCGTGCGTAGCGGCCGGCCAATAAACCGATGGCGGAAATCATCGCTCCATAGCCCGGCACGGAGCGTCGGATCATGTCCGGGAAGACCTTGACAACGTTCTCATCGAAACGAAACGCCGAAATTTCGCCTAGCGGACTGGCGTATAAAGAATCTTTCGAAGCTGGCATGAGGGACGGCCGCGCCGGTTTAAACAGTCGCGGCCGAGCGAGACGGGCGATTGCTTAGGAATTGTTGGGAATGTGATTGTTGCTGAGGGCCTCGGTATTGCGCTTGGCCAACTGATTGATCACTTCCTGCAACGATCCTGAACGCTCAACCTCATTTTTGAAGCTGGTCCGATAGTTAGTAACCAAGCTAACACCTTCGATCAGGATATCGTAGACTTTCCACGCCCCTTTCTCGTTCAGCATCCGGTAATTGACCGCGATCGGCTGCAAACCCGGCTGCAAGATTTCGGTTTTGATCAACACCTTTTTGTCGTCGCCTTCGCTACTGACCGGCAGGAAACGTACCGACCAATCCTTGAACTCGACAAACGCCCTGGAATAGGTGCGAATCAACAAAGTTTGGAACTCCTTCTTAAAGCCGTCCTTCTCGGCGGGCGTGGCTTCCTTCCACATTTTGCCCAGGACCAGCGTCGATATCAGGTCGAAATCAACATGCGGGTAGATTACGTCGTGAACGAACACCGTAATTTTTTTGAAATCTTGAGTAAATCCAGGCTCCTGCATGCGCTGTTTCAGCTTGTTCGAGGCGTCCTCGATAATTTTCTGCGGCTCACCCATTTCCGCCGCCGCGCCGGCGCTCCAGCCCAACGCTGTTGCCACCCAAATCGCCATCAAAATAAACTGCAAATAACGTTTGATATACATATAAACCATCTCTAAATAAGGATACAGGGCGCTAATTTCAGCCTTCCCAAACCATACACTGCTACAATTAAGGTCCGAAGCGGGAAACTCAGCCTCAGGCTCCGGCCCACCCGCTAAGGATCGGCAAACACTTCACTATTTTACTATGGAAAAGATGTCTACCCCTAACGACTTTTTCCCAGGCACCCGGATGCGCCGCATGCGCTCCCAGAATTTTTCCCGCCGGTTGATGCGGGAAAACCGCTTGACCACCGACGACCTGATCTGTCCATTATTTGTCGTCGAAGGCCAATCCGTCCAGCAAGCCGTGGCGTCGATGCCCGGCGTCAGCCGGCTCTCCATCGACCTGCTGTTGCGCGAAGCCGAAGCCTTAGCCAACTTGGGCATTCCCGCCATCGCGCTTTTCCCGGTCGTCGATCCCGACCAAAAGTCGCTGAACGCCGAGGAAGCCTACAATCCCGACGGTTTGGCGCAACGTTGCGTGCGGGCATTGAAATCTGAGTTCCCCGAACTCGGCGTGATTACTGACGTCGCTCTCGACCCATTCACTACTCACGGCCAGGACGGCCTGATCGACGCCAAGGGATATGTGGTCAACGACGCCACCGTCGACGCTCTATGCAAACAAGCCTTGTCCCATGCTGAAGCGGGTGCCGACATCGTCGCGCCGTCCGACATGATGGACGGCCGGATCGGCGCGATCCGCGACGCCTTGGAATCCCACGGCCACGCAAATACCCGAATTCTGGCCTATTCGGCCAAATATGCCTCCGGTTTCTACGGCCCGTTCCGCGACGCGGTCGGCTCGGCCGGCAATCTGGGTGGCGGCAATAAATACAGCTACCAAATGGATCCCGCCAATTCCGACGAAGCGCTCCGCGAAATCGCACTGGACTTGCAGGAAGGGGCCGACATGATCATGGTCAAGCCGGGCATGCCCTATCTGGACATTATCCGGCGCGCCAAGGACCGCTTCGGCGTTCCGACATTCGCTTACCAAGTCAGCGGCGAATATGCCATGTTGAAAGCCGCCGCCCAAAACGGCTGGCTGGACGAACGCCAAGTCGTACTGGAATCCTTGCTCGCCTTCAAGCGGGCCGGCTGCGATGCGATTTTGACCTACTTCGCCAAACCGGCGGCACAATGGCTGCAACAAACCTAGATCGACAAGCCATGGCAACCGTACGCGACATCCGCAATGCCGAACAACGTCGGCAATCCCGGCTGGAGGAAGGCGTATTCATTTTGCTTTTGCTGTTGTCACTATTGGGTATCGCCGTCACCCGCTTTTCACCGGAAGACGGTTACGCATTCTGGTTGTTCATGGTCACCGTATTCGCCGGCATATCGATCGCCATCGGCAGGATGAAATCCAAAAATCATGCTTTCGACTTCGCGGCGGCGTTCAAGGAACAAGTGCTGCATTGGGCCAGCGCGGTCCTGGTCGCTGGCGGCGCGTTTCTGCTACAGAAATCCGGCCGCATCGATGAAAACGCCGCGACGCTGGTGGTTTTACTGATCCTATCGCTGGCGACGATGCTGGACGGCATCCGTATCGGCTGGCAACTGGGCTTGATCGGCATGTTTCTTGGCGCTTGCGCTATTATCATTGCCTATGTCGAACAGTTCATGCTGCCCGTCGGTCTGCTGGCCGGTCTGCTCGTCATCGTCACCCTGTATTGGGAGTTCCGATCCCGCAAACCAGCCGACCAATGACCGCCATCGACCAGTACGCCGTATTCGGCCACCCGATTAGCCACAGTAAATCGCCCCGCATCCACGGCCTGTTCGCCGAACAAACCGGCCAACGCCTGCAATACCGGGCTCAGGACGTGCCTGCCGAACAGTTCCGCTCGGCGGTCGAGACCTTCTTCGCCGACGGCGGCAAGGGCCTAAACTGCACGGTGCCGCTCAAGGAACTCGCCTGGCAATACGCGGACCGTCTCGGCGACCGCGCACTGCTCGCCAAAGCCGTCAACACCCTGGCGCGCCAAGCCGACGGACGCATCCTCGGCGACAATACCGACGGCGTCGGCCTGCTCAACGACCTGACCGTCAACCATCGCATTCCGCTACGCGCCAGCCGCATCTTGGTGCTCGGCGCCGGCGGCGCGACGCGCGGCATTATCGCGCCGTTGCTGGAACAAGCGCCGGCACTGCTCGTCGTCGCCAATCGCACACTCGCAAAAGCCGTGGCCATCGCCGACGAGTTTGCCGACCTCGGGGAGCTGCACGCCTGCGGCTATACCGAACTGAGCGGCCGCTTCGATGTGATCCTTAACGCAACCTCCGCCAGTTTGGCCGGCGACCTGCCGCCGCTGGCCGACGACATTCTCTCTCCCGGCGGTTGCTGCTACGATTTGGCCTACGCCAACCAACCGACCGCGTTCGTAAACTGGGGCCTTAACCACGGCGCCTCGCTGAGCCTCGACGGTTTGGGCATGCTGGTGGAGCAGGCCGCCGAGGCCTTCTATCTTTGGCGGAGCGTCAGACCGGACACCCGTCCGGTCATCGATTTGCTGAACCGCGAGCGAACGATGCCACCGCTTCGAAACGATTGACCTCCGCCCAACCCACGACGACAATCATTCTTCCACGATCCATCATTGCTTAACGGACCAACATGAAGGCCATCAAATCATTCTTCGGGAAAGCCTCCGGCAAATCCCCGGCCCCGGCTGGAACACAGCGCATCACCACCGAAACCTTGCGGCAACTCTTTCCGATCAGAAACCTGAGCGAAGAAATCCTGCAAACCTTCGCGGCGGAGAACCACGTCGAAACCTACGCCGCCGGTCGAACCCTGTTTTCGGTCAACGAGCCTTCGACCTGCGCGATTTTTTTGCTCGAAGGCACCGTGAATCTGGCCGATCAGCACGGTAAAGGTTACGAAATCAGCGCTGGCAGCGCGCAAGCCAAGTTTCCGATCTGTAGCGGCGCCAAACAAACCGCGACAGCCACGGCCAAAACCGACATTAGCATTCTGCGGGTGTCGTTGAAAATCATGTTGACCTCCGGCCGTTTCGACCACGGCAAGCTGGACGTCCCGGAAGACTTACAAGGTAACCGACTGTTGTCGCTGTTCGCCGACCATTTTCAGCATCACCACCACGAATTGGAAATTCCGTCGCTGCCGGAAGTGGCGGTCAAGTTGCGTCAAGCCATCCAGAAAGACGTCAATATCGACGACGCCGTCAAGATCATTCAACTCGACCCGGCTATCTCGGCCAAACTGATCGAAGTCGCCAACTGCCCGTTGTACTTGACCACGGTCCCGGCCAAGAACTGTAAGGATGCCGTGATCCGCATCGGCCTGAACGCCACCCGTAGCTTGGTCACGGCGTTGAGTATCAAGCAGATTTTCAAGTCCAAATCGCCGCTATTGAAAACCTATCTGGAAGATTTGTGGAAACAAAGCCTGTATTTGTCCAGCCTTTGCCACGTGCTGGCCAGTCATAGTCAACAACGAAACCCGGAAGACGCGCTGTTGGCCGGTTTAACCTGCGACATCGGCGTGATTCCATTTCTCAGCTTCGTCGCGGACTTGCCACTCGAGTACCATAATGAAGCCGAAATCGAACAAGCAATCCCGATGGTCAGAGCGCCGGTCGGCGCGGTGGTACTCAAGGAATGGGATTTTGCCGACGAGTTCATTCAAGCGGCCAAACATTCCAGCGATTGGTTTTACGGCAGCGGCGACACGTTAACGCTGACCGACATTGTCGTGCTGTCTCGGCTGCATGCCTTGATCGGCAAAAAGGCCAACGCCGATCTGCCGGCCATCAGCGCGATCCCGGCCGCCGCCAAACTGAAAAATTTTTCGCTGTCGCCGGAAAACACGCTGGCGATCCTGCACGACGCCAAAGCCAAGATTCAGGAAGCTTTGAACACCTTCATCACCTGACATGTTCGGCAAGTTATTTAAACGGGCGGCCGCCAAACCCGTCGCAACCGCTAGCAACGGTGCGCGGCCGGCCCACCGCCTTCCGATCGAGTTTTTGCGCAAGCTGATCCCGATCGGCGACCTGGACAGCGAAGAACTGAGAACACTGCCGATCGCGTTATGCCAGTTCAACGCCGGAGACATGGTCTTCAATCGTGGCGAAGCATCCGACACCTTGATTTATCTCTACAGCGGCAAAGTGTTTCTGGAGTCGGCCAACAGTGGGTACACGGTCGAGGAAAATACCTTCAAGGCCTGTTATCCGTTGGCGGCTCACGGCGAACATAGCGTCAGCGCCATCGCCCAAACCCAATCCCAACTGCTTTACCTGCCGCTATCGCTATTGCGGCAAAGCAGCGCCCAGCCGAACAAGCCACTGGCAAACCGTACCAACCCACCTGTCGAACTGCGCGGCAGCCGCTTATTCGCGAAACTTTGCGCGGCCTATGACGCCGACGCCCTGCAAGTTCCCAGTCTGCCCGACGTCGCCCTGAGACTACGCAGCGCATTGCAAAAAGACATCAGCGTGGCCGACGCGGTGAAAATCGTAAATCTGGACCCGGCGATTTCGTCAAAACTGGTGCAGGTCGCCAACAGTCCGATCTACCGCGGCGTGAAGCCGGTCAGTAACAGCCACGACGCGGTCAATCATCTGGGCTTCAAAATCACTCAAAACCTGGTCACCAGCGTCAGTCTGCACCAGTTGTTCCGCAGCACCAATAAAATGCTCCAACAAAAATCCCAGCAAGCCTGGAAACAGAGCATACAAATCGCCAGCTTGAGTTGTACCTTGGCCGGACTCGGTAAAACCATCAATGCCGACGAAGCCCTGCTAGCCGGCCTGACGCACAACATCGGCGTCTTGCCTATCATTACGCTGGCTGGTAGCCTGCCCGCTTCAGACTACAACGACGCCGAGCTCGACGCCTGCATCGACTACCTGCAGGGCCTGTTCGGCACTTTTATTTTGAAAAAGTGGCATTTTCCGGAGGCACTGATCCAAATCCCGGCGCAAATCGAAAACTGGTATTACGATGCCGGCCAAGGCCTGCAGTTGCACGATATTGTATTGTTGGCCAAATTTCACAGCCAGTTGGGAGGCATCCGCATGCACAAGTTGCCGCCGCTGAACACCTTGCCGGCTTTCCATAAACTGGACGATTGCGCGTTAACCCCCGATATGTCCCTGCAAGTACTGCAGGACGCCAAACAGCAAATCGCCGAAGCCTTGGCCTTTTTCCGGGCCTGACATGAACTGGTTCACGCGCCTCTTCAAAAAACCGCGGTCGCCCATGTCTTCGGCGTCACCCCAAACCGCCGCGAAAACCGCCAACCTGGCGGTTGAAATAGCGGGGGTCACGGCGCCGATTTCAACCGTCAAGCAAGGCCTGATTCCGGCCGAACTCAAACAATTCGTCCCGCTACGCAATCTGGACGACGCCCATTTGGCCGCGTTACCGCGCCAGGCCTTGCGCTACGCCAAGCATGCGGTGATTTTTACCTTCAACCAGCGCACCGACAGCGTGTTTTATTTGGTGCGGGGCCGGCTCAACATGCAACCCGACAGCGAAAGCTGTTACGAAATCGTGGCCGACAGCCCCCAGGCCCATTTGCCGCTAAACAGCGGCACGCGTTGCGGCGCTACCGCCACCGCGCTCGACGAGGTATTGATTCTGGAAGTCTCGATCGAACTCAACCGACTATGGTCCGACCATTGCCGGGAAACTGCCAGTTGCGTCGAGCTGGTGGACATCGAGCTGCCCGAGTCGTTGAACGGCCACCAATTCTTTCTCAGTTTCGCCCAAGCCTACCGGGAAAACCAGTTAAGGCTGCCCTCGTTACCGGATGTCGCGCTAAAACTCAAGGAAGCGATGCGCAAGGAGATCGGGATAGCCGACGCCGTCGAAATCATCCAACTCGATCCGCCCATCGTCGCCAAACTGATTCAGGTTGCCAACAGTGCGTTGTATACCACCGGCAACAAGATTCACAACTGCCACGACGCGGTCTCCCGCATCGGCCTGAACGCGACGCGCAATTTGGTTCTCGGTATCAGCTTGAAACAACTGTTTCACTGCAAGGATCCGGCACTGATGAAAGCCATGCAAGCGCTGTGGCGGAGCAGTCTGTACGTCTCCAGCCTCAGCTTCGTTCTGGCCCAGGAGTGCAGCCGCATCCACCCGGAAGACGCGTTGCTGGCGGGCTTGGTCGCCGACATTGGCGCGATTCCACTCCTGCATTTTGCCGAGCATTTCCCGGAAGCCAGCCCCAGCCTGGAGGAACTACAAGCCTCGCTGACCTATCTACGCGCCCCGGTCGGCACCCTGGTTCTGCATACCCTAGGCTTCTCGGAAACCCTGGCCGGCATTCCGCCACTCGCCGAAAATTGGCTGTACGACAGCGGCGCGGAACTGACGCTGAGCGACATTGTCATGCTCGCCAAGTTGCACAGCTATTTTGGTAGCGGCAAATCCCGCGACCTGCCGTATATTTGCTCGATACCGGCCTACGCCAAACTCAGCGAGGGCAAACTTAACCCCGATTTTTCGCTCACGGTATTGCTGAAGGCGCAAGCCCGCGTACACGCCGCGATGCAACTGTTATCCTAATTTCTTTTCCGCTGACCCACCGCTACCGCAATGACCAATCCTTTACTAGAACGCACCGAACTCCCGCAATTTTCCAAAATCCTGCCCGAGCACGTCGAACCCGCCATCGACCAATTGCTGGCCGAGGCTCGCTCCACCATCGAAACCCAACTGGCCGGCGGCGGCCCTTATACTTGGCACAATCTGATCGAACCGATCGAGGAAGCCGAAGATCGCTTGAACAAGGCTTGGTCGCCGGTCAGCCACATGAATTCCGTCGTCAACAGCGACGCGATGCGCGATGCCTATAACGCCTGCCTAGGCAAACTCAGCGCCTACGCCACCGAAACCGGCCAAAACAAGGCCTTGCAACAAGCTTACAAAGCCATTCGCGACGGCGCCGAATTCGCTGGTCTTGAGGCCGCCCAACAAAAGATTATCGATAACGCGCTACGCGATTTTCATCTGTCCGGCGTCGATTTACCGGCCGAGCAACAAGCCCGCTACAAGGAGATCAGTCAGCAACTGTCCAAACTGGCCAGCCAATTCGAGGAAAACCTGCTCGACGCCACCAATGCCTGGCACAAGCAAATCATCCATATAGACGACTTGGCCGGGTTGCCGGAATCGGCGCTGGCTCAAGCCAAGCAAACCGCCGAAGCCGAAGGCAAGGACGGCTGGCTGATCAATCTGCAATTTCCGTCCTATCTGGCGATCATGACCTACGCCGACAATCGGGATTTACGGCGCGAGCATTACGAAGCCTTCTGCACCCGCGCGTCCGATCAAGGCCCGCACGCCGGACAGTGGGACAACTCGGACATCATGGAGCAGATTCTGGCGCTGCGCCACGAAAAGGCCCAACTACTGGGCTTTGCCAACTACGCCGAATATTCGCTGGCCACCAAAATGGCCAAATCCACCGACGACGTGGTCAAGTTTCTGGAAGATCTGGCGGACAAATCCTGGCGCCAGGCCCGCCGCGACCTGACCGAATTAAAGGAATACGCCGCCAAGGAACACGGCCTGCACGATCTGCAAGCCTGGGACATCGGCTACTACTCGGAAAAAATGCGCCAGCACTACTATCAATTGTCGCAAGAAGAGGTCAAAACCTATTTCCCGGACAGTAAAGTCATACCCGGCTTGTTCGCGATCGTCGAACGCCTGTATGGTCTGCAAATCAGCGAAATCCAGGATTTCGACACCTGGCACCCGGACGTGCGCTTTTATCAAATTGTCGACAAGGACGGCCAATTGCGCGGTCGCTTCTTCCTGGACTTGTACGCCCGCGCCAAGAAACGCGGCGGCGCCTGGATGGACGATTGCGTCTGCCGCAAAAAAACGTCGGCGGGCCTGCAAACGCCGGTCGCCTACCTGACCTGCAATTTCACGCCACCGATCGCCAGGGATGGTGGGAGTGCGGTAACGAGTATGGAACTCGTACCGCCGACCGGCAACGACCCTGCCCTGCTGACCCACGACGAAGTGGAAACCCTGTTCCACGAATTCGGCCACGGCCTGCATCACATGCTGACCCAAATCGACCATCTCGGCGTATCCGGCATTAACGGGGTGGAGTGGGACGCGGTGGAATTGCCCAGCCAGTTCATGGAAAACTGGTGCTGGGACAAGGAAGCGCTGAGTTTGATCTCCGGCCACTATCAAACCGGCGAGGCGCTGCCCGACGCGCTGTACGATAAGATGCTGGCCGCGAAAAACTTCCAGGCCGGCATGATGATGGTGCGGCAATTGGAATTCAGCCTGTTCGACTTCAAAATCCACCAACACTACGAACCGGCCAAGGGCGGGCGAATTTATCAAACCTTGCAACAAGTGCGCGAGCAAGTCGCGGTGGTCAAGCCGCCGGAATTCAACCGCTTCGCCCACAGTTTCTCGCACATCTTCGCCGGCGGTTACGCGGCCGGATATTACAGCTATAAATGGGCGGAAGTGTTGTCGGCCGACGCCTTCTCGCTGTTCGAGGAAAAAGGCATTTTCGATCGCGCCACCGGTGAGTCCTTCCTGCGCAACATCCTGGAACAAGGCGGCAGCAGCGATGCGATGACCCTGTTCAAAAACTTCCGCGGCCGCGAGCCGCAAATCGACGCCTTGCTACGGCACAATGGGATTGC
The DNA here is from genome assembly GCF_057766305.1 of Methylomonas sp. BG-2. Classification (NCBI taxonomy): domain Bacteria; kingdom Pseudomonadati; phylum Pseudomonadota; class Gammaproteobacteria; order Methylococcales; family Methylococcaceae; genus Methylomonas; species Methylomonas sp. BG-2. Next base: position 10,877 of record NZ_JBYMAP010000091.1, read on the forward strand.
CGCTTAACGGCGATAACAGGAAACCGGGGCCGTCAACCGCCCCCGTCAGCCAAGAACCGGTGGTTCGTCGTGGAACTAACCGGTTCGGAGAGCCGGCCGTTAGCACGGGCCGGCTTACAAGACAGACTCAACTTGAATCCAAAGAGTCTCCGCTCTCCGAAATTCAGATCATCCGCCTATGGAATTTCTGGCGGCGACAATTATCCACGGCCGGTCCAAGCCACTCTGAGTACCATCGGCCGCACGTTGCATACATTTGCTCCGGCACCCACTCCGAGTAAGGCATTCCGACCGGCTTCCGCCATCCGCAAAACAGACCTCAAACCGGACACAAGGCCTATTACTTGGCCGCTGGGTGCATTGACATGTTTGCCATTCCCGCGACCACGGCCTCCCCGCCAAGCCAACTACCAATTACAGAGTTCAATAGCTATTTTGGATTTGTTTTCAAAGTCGTTCGCCAGCGCGCTGGCGTTTTTCAAAAGGCCTAAGCAACGCCAGGCTCGGCTGGCCACCATGCAACGCGCGACTCAGCCAGCCACAGTATTCGCGGAAATCAGACTTTCCGGCAGGTGTTGTTCAATGACTTGCACCCGCTGGGTGATTCCGCACAGCAAGGTGTAAGGTATCGTATCGGCGTGCCGGGCGATTTCCTCGACCGGCAAGGTCTCGCCCCACAGCGTGACCGGATCGCCGGGCTGGGCGTCCGGCTGACTGTTCAGATCGACCGTGATCATGTCCATCGATACGCGGCCGATCAGGGACACCCGCCGACCATTGACCAACACCGGCGCGCCGCTTTGGGTGTGGCGGTGGTAACCGTCCCCATAGCCTATCGACGCCACGCCCAGCCGTGTCGGCTGCCGGCAAGTCCAGGTACCGCTGTAACCGACCGACTCGCCGGCGGCCACATACTTGACCGCGATCAAGCGCGAATGCAGACTCATCACCGGCCGCAGACCGAAATCGGCGCCGGTCTTGCCGGCGAACGGCGAACAGCCGTACAGCATCAATCCCGGCCTGACCCAATCGCCGCCCCTCGCCTGCGCCGCATCGGAGGAGACGTTGGGCCAGCCTATGATGCCGGCCGAATTGGCGATACTGCGTTGGCCGGGGAAGTCCTTGACCGCCTGGTTGAAGACATCGATTTGGCGGCGGGTTTTGTCGTCCAGCAAATCGTCGGCATTGGCAAAATGGGTAATCAGATTGATCGGCTGCGCGACGGCGCTACAATCCGCCAACGCCTGATAGGCCGCCAAAAAATCGCCGCCCTTAAAGCCCAAGCGGTTCATACCGGTATCCATTTTCAACCAAACCAACAACTTTTCAGGTTCCGGCGCCAATTGCCGCAAGATGCCGATTTGCTGCGGCGTATGAATCACCGCCGCCAGTTTGTAGCGTAACATCCAGCGTAGCTCGTCCAGGCAGACGAAACCCTGCAATACCGTAATCGCTTGGGTGAAGCCGGCCTCGCGCAAGCGCACGCCTTCGTCGACCCGCGCCACCGCGAAACCGTCGGCTTCGGCCAATGCCGCCGCCACCCGGTCCATACCGTGGCCATAACCGTTGGCCTTGATAACGGCCATGATCCGATTGTTGGGCGCGTAGCGCTTGACCTGCGCCAGGTTGTGGCGGGCGGCATCCAGGTCTAAGCGCACGTAAGCGGCCGGCGTCATTCGTAATCCTCGCTACCGGTATAAACGCCGGCGAAATTCTCGAAGCGGGTGTATTGACCCAGGAAAGTCAGCCGCACCGTGCCCAGCGGACCGTTCCGCTGCTTGCCGATGATGACTTCGGCGATGCCCTTGTCCGGACTGTCCTCGTGGTAGACCTCATCGCGATATACGAAAATGATCAAGTCGGCGTCCTGCTCGATCGCGCCGGATTCGCGCAGATCCGACATCACCGGCCGCTTGTTGGGGCGCTGCTCCAGATTCCGGTTGAGCTGCGACAGCGCGATCACCGGCACGTTCAGCTCCTTGGCCAGCGCCTTCAAGCCGCGCGAGATGTCGGAAATCTGTTGGACGCGGTTGTCGCCGCTGGACGGCGACTGCATCAGCTGCAAGTAATCCAGCACGATCAAACCCAGTTGACCGTGCTCGCGGGTCAGGCGGCGGGCGCGGGAACGCACCTCGGTCGGCGTCAGCGCCGGGGTATCGTCGATGAACATCTTGGTTTCGGCCAGCAAATTGATCGCCGAGGTCAAGCGCGGCCAATCGTCGTCGTCCAGTTTGCCGGTCCGCACCTTGTGCTGGTCTATCCGGCCCAGCGACGACATCATCCGCATCGCCAGCGCCTCGCCCGGCATCTCCATGCTGAAAACCGCGACCGGCATGCCGCTCTTAAGCGCGACGTTTTCGGCCATGTTCATCGCGATCGTGGTTTTACCCATCGACGGCCGGCCGGCGACGATAATCAAATCGGACGGCTGCAGGCCGGAAGTTTTTTCGTCCAGATCGGTAAAGCCGGTACTGGCGCCGGTGATGTCGCCGTCCTGCTCGTACAGCATTTCGATTTTATCGACTGCCTTGGCCAACAGCGATTTGATCGACGCAAAACCGCCTTGGCCGCGTTGGCGTTGCTCGGCGATCTCGAATACCTTACGCTCGGCGTTTTCCAGCAAATCGGCGGTTTCTCGGCCTTCGGTGGTGAACGCCGAATCGGAAATTTCGGTGCCGACGTGTATCAGTTGCCGCAAGACCGAGCGATCGCGAACGATATTGGCGTAAGCGACAATATTCGCGGCACTGGGCGTATCCCGAGCCAGCGAAGCCAAATAGGCCAAGCCACCGCCATCCTGCAATTCACCGGTAGCTTCCAGGACTTCCGAAATCGTCACGACATCGAACGGCTCCTGCTTTTCCGCTAGTTGGGCGATCGCGCGAAAAATCAGGCGGTGGTCACGCCGGTAAAAATCGCCTTCGACGATTTTATCGGCCACCGAATCCCAGGTACGGTTGTCCAATAATAAACCACCCAAGACCGACTGTTCGGCCTGGATCGAGTGCGGCGGAACCTTCAGCGACTCGACGGCTTGATCGGGAGAAAAGTAATAATCTTCGGACATGGCAACGGAAAGGACGAATACTGGCCGCGCATTATAACCGGCTAGCCACCGGACAGACTGACAGCAACCACGATTGACCAACACACGGCTGTCACCGGCTATCGGACACAAAAAAGCCGGTGTCACCCGGCTCATTGCTGATCTGCAATATTGGGCCCGAGGCCCTTGGTTTGAATAGATTGTGTGGTTAGCCTTATTGCTCAACCTCGATATCGCGCCAAGCTTCGACGGCAAACAACGCCAATTCTCTTACCACGGTAAGAATAAATCTGAGAACGCCGTAGCCGAGCCCCGCCAAGATCAAGATGGCTAGTATTTTCATAGTACCTCCCAATTAAAGCCTCCTGTTCGGCGAGTTTGCCACTTTCCGGATAAAACTCAATAGGACCTTTCGGGCGATTTAGCAACACAATCAAGGAGGTAGGTATAAAAAATAATTCAAAACAAGCCGTTAAAATGCATTGTTAAAGTGAATTAAATTTCAATATCGCGCGAGAGTTTTTCCGGATTTCGTCTACTTCGGCACCCGCTCAGCGCAATTTTGCCCACGTCGCGGACAAAGAAGTCCCATCAACGCCATCCACGTCAATCGGATCGCCCCCTCCCGCCGAACGGCCAAGCGCGAAAAGTTACCCGAGAAAAAATACTTGGCGTTAAAATTCCCGCTTTTACCGCGTTGTTTATGGAGCAGCAGTCCGATGGGTAGAGCCTACCAGAACAGAAAGGTGTCGATGGCCAAAACGGCCGACGCCAAGACCAAGGTGTACAGCAAATACGGACGTGAGATTTATGTCTGCGCCAAATCCGGCGGTATCGATCCATCCGGCAATTTGACGTTGCGCGGCCTGATCGACCGCGCCAAGAAGGATCAGGTTCCCGGCCACGTCATCGAAAAAGCCCTCGACAAGGCCAAGGGCGGCGGCGGCGAAGATTTCGCGCCGGCTCGCTACGAAGGCTTCGGCCCGGGCGGTTGCATGGTGATCGTCGATTGCTTGACCGATAATCCGAATCGCACGTTCGGCGACGTACGTCTGTGTTTTACCAAAACCAAGTGCAAGATAGGCACTCAGGGTACCGTCAGCCATATGTTCGATCACGCCGCGATTCTGGCGTTTCGCCATGATGACGAGGACAGCGTTCTCGAAGCCTTGCTGGGCGCCGATGTCGATGTCAGCGATATTGAAAACGACGACGGCAAGTTAACTGTATTCACGCCGCAAGCCGACTATTTTAAAGCCAAGCAAGCGCTGACCGACTTGTTGGGGGAAATCGATTTCGAAGTCGATGAAATTCAGTTTTTACCTAAGAGCGCAACGCCGATCGCTGGCGATGACACGGTGTTGTTCGAAAAATTTTTAGATTTGTTGAACGAGCTGGATGACGTGCAAAACGTTTTCCACGACGCAACGTATTGACCGCATGGCCACACCGAAAAAACTGCGGCAATTTGTCGCAGTTTTTCTGGACAACGGTGTTTTAATCCCATAGAATCATCTCACCTTGAATTAGGTCGATGCGAATCGCAAGAATCGTCATCTTTCAACGGGGGAGGAGAGCGGCCAGTTCGCTGGTAAAACAACAACAATAAGCGCAACAAGTTAAGCTGTCGAAATCGATTCGACAGACGTCCAAAACACAATAATAAATCGGACGAAGCCCGCACCATGCGGGCTTTTTTATGCCCCGAGCAAAACCCGCGATAGCGATAGAATCGGCAGCGGGCCGGCACCACCGAAACCGCCACCTCATCGGCTGTCGCGGCGCGGTAGGGTCAAGAGGATTTGCCCAAACAATCCAGCGCCAGATCAAGCAGTATCGGCGCCATCGCGGGCGCGCTACCAATGTGCGCGGCAACCAGAATGTCAACCCACTGCGCCTGACAGCGCATGGCATCCACTTGAGCCGGAATATCGAGACCAACGTGGCGACCGGCCGCCAAAAAGTACGGTAAAACCACGATACGCCGCGCGCCGGCCGCAATTTGTCGACTCAAAG
>NZ_JBYMAP010000092.1:0-15915 GCF_057766305.1 Methylomonas sp. BG-2
CGCAATGAACTGACGGAGGTTAAGAGTTTGGCGATGGAGTTATTGCGCACCCACGACAAGGCGAAGCAGTTTGACGCGCTGCATTTGTTAAAACACACCAACATCCAGGATGCCGAAACTCGCGCTTACGTTATCGAATTGTTGCAACGGAACCAAGGCGACGATGTCGCCGTGACCTTGGCTGCGCTGGAAACGCTAAGAGGCAGCGACGAGACTTCCGCCGAACGGCAAGCTGAATTAGCGATTACCTTGTCGCCCTATTTGCATAGCGACGATGTGACTTTGCGCGCCGGCGGTTTACGCGCCTTGGCGCAAGCCGGCGGTGACGGGGCGGAAGCGTTACAGGCCTTTACCGAAGCGGCGCTTGGCGAGGAAAACCCCGGAGTGCGGGCGATCGCAATTTCAGCCTTGGGCGAGGCGAAGTTTCAGTATGAAGACGTTAGATCGACGCTATTGAATCTCTTGGCCGATCCCAATGAATCCAAGGGAGCAAAAGCCGCCGCCGGCCGGGCGTTAGCCGCGTATCCGTTGGATAACGACGCGGAAGCACAGGCAATTTATGCCAGCCATAAGCTTGAGCAACAGACTGAAACCAAGCAAATCGGTTTTAACTAAAAGTAATCAGCCGATAGTATACGATTCCAGATTTAGCGGATTTGGCTGAAGCTATCAGGCAAATCGAGATTTGCCACTCCGGGCGTCGCAGAGCAAATCGAAATTCGCTATTCAGGGACAATCAGTGACACGTGATTTGGAGGGGCAACACTGACCGTGCGGCTATCCCAATCAGGTGCGTCACTTGCCGAAATAGTCCAATAGGAAATCAACGAAGGCGGTCAATTTGGCCGGATAAAATCGGCGTTGCAGGTAGGTGGCATACACCGCCAGCGCCGGGCGTTGGTAATCCTTCAGAATTTCGACCAGCTCACCGTTTTGCAGATGCGGCGCCGCCGACAAGCGCGGCGCCCGGACGATGCCCATACCCAACGCGGCGGCCTGGCACAGCGCCCGACCATTGTTGGAGGCCAGTAACCAATCCACTTTAATCCGCTGTATTTCGCCGGCGACGCTAAACAACCAATCATCGCCGTGCGGCGTATCCACGTAATGCAGGCAGCGGTGGCCGGTCAATTCCTCGATGCGTAGCGGCGTGCCTTTTTCTTGCAAATAGGCCGGCGATGCGTAGGTGCACAATTCGGTTTCGGCGATCTTGCGCGCGACCACGCCGGGGTCCAGGGTGTCCGTGACCAACAGCGAAATGTCGAAGTTGCCGATGCGCAGATTGGGCGGCTTGTTGTCCAGCGTCATCAGAATCTTGATTTCCGGATAAGTCTGCAAAAAGCGTTCGATGACCGGCACCATGTACATGCCGCCGAAATCGATCGGCGCGCTGACCTTAATATGGCCCTTGATACGCTCGCCCATCTGGCCGGTGGCGGCTTCCAGATCGGCCAAATCCTCCAGCAGCTGCCGGCTACGGTGATAGTAAGCCTCGCCGGCGCTAGTCAAGCTCAAGCTGCGCGTGGTGCGATTCAACAAAACCACGCCCAACGAGGCTTCGAGTTGGGCCATGTATTTGCTGACCATCATGGTCGAACATTTCAACTCCCGGGCGACCGCCGAGAAAGTGCCGAGTTCGACGATCCGGCAAAATACCCGCATGTTGTTAAACTTATCCATGGCGCCAATTTATAAACCTGTAGTTTAAGATTTATAAACCATTTCGACTCTTTAAACCAGAGTGCAAGGCCGATAGAATGCGCCCCGGAGATAGTCGTTACACCGTCTGGTTTGGCAGTCTTAAACCAGACGTCTTTTCCCCCACCGAGGTAATTATGAGCAAAATTCTTAACGAAGTACTCCTAGCCAATCGCGGCTATGTCGCCGAATTCAACAAAGGCGATCTGGCGATGCCGCCCGCCCGCCAATTCGCCATCCTGACCTGCATGGACGCCCGCCTGGACCCGGCCAAATATGCCGGCCTGTCCGAAGGCGATGCGCACGTGATCCGCAACGCCGGCGGCCGCGCCAGCGACGACGCAATTCGCTCGCTAGTGATTTCCTATAAATTGCTGGGCACGAAAGAGTGGTTTGTGATTCACCATACCGACTGCGGCATGGAAACCTTCACCAATGACATCATGAGCGATTTGCTGGCCAGCAGCTTGAAAACCGCCAGCGTCGACGCGTCCGGCTGGCACGATAGCGGCGAAGGCCCCGGCTCGACCGACGGCAAATATATCAATTGGTTGACGATTAAAAATCAGGCGGACAGCGTGTTGGAAGACGTCAAGCGCATCAAGGCCCATCCGTTGGTGCCGGGCAATATTCCGGTCTACGGCTACGTTTACGACGTCAAAACCGGCGGTTTGATCGAAATTCCGGAAGCCACCGCCGCCGGCGCCGCCAGTTAAGCGTCCGCGACAGGGAAAGATGCCGGCTGGTGCATCGCATCAGCCGGTTTTCAAACGTTTATATTGCCACGAAAACAGTCGATCGCGACTGAAGCCGCGCCTACAACACGGCGAATCCCAAGCCACTGGTAGGGCGCGCGCTCGCGGCGACGGCAGGCATTGGCGAATGCCTGCCCCGTAGCCAATCCGCCCCTCTCAGACGCGGCCTTTCCCACGATAGCCAACCCAACCCAGCAGCGCGGAGCCAAACATCCACAACGCCGCCGGTAGCGGTACCGGGGCGACGTAGCCGGCCAGATCGGCCGCCGAAGCCTTGTAGGCGTGCAGCACGCCCGGCAACAGGCTGTATTCACCGGTCAGACTGGCGGCGCCGCCATTCGATGTCCAGGCGCAGCCGCTGGTCTCGCCCAGCGGGCATTGAATCGAGCCGGCATAGGGATCGGCATCGCTAAACCGAAAATATACGTCGAATTGCTGACCGTTTCCGTTTTGGGTGACGCTGTAGTCGTTGTCGGTACCGGCCAACATCAGATAACTGCCGTCGGCCAACTTAGGTCCTATCGCCAGCCCTTCCCATTTCTCCGGCGATTTGTTGCCCAATGCCGCCAGCGTATCGGCATCCAGATCGAGAATTTGCGCGGACTTGGCCACCTTGGCATAACCGGCACCGGAGTCCAGATCGATATTGCTGACATCGGTCGCGCCGGCCAAATCGATCTTATAAACTTCCTTGTCGGCGGTCGCCAAATCGGCGCCGACGCCAACGCCGCGATTATTGCGTTCCAACACGAAAAACTCGTGGTCGTTGATCGCCACCAAGGCCGATACCCCTTGGCCTTGGCCGGAGCGTTTCATTTCGTAGGCATATTGCGCGACGGCGGCGCCGGTCTCGGTATCGAACTTGACGATGCGGTTGACTTTGCCGCTACCGGCCCCTTCGTCCAGCATCGCGCTTTGCAGGATCGCGTAGACAAATTTACCGTCCGGACTGATCGCCAGACCTTCGAATCCCCGGTTGACGCGCTTGCCGGCATTGTTGCCGGTATCGGCCGCGTAATTCGCGATACCGCTGGCGTTATTGCGGGGTACCAGATTCGCCGGCGTCGCATAGGTTTTCACCACCGCGCCGGAGTTGCGGTCGATTTCATACAAGGACGGACCGTATTCGTCGGACACCAACAAATTGCCGTTGCGCGGATTAACCACCACGCCTTCCGGATCGAAGGCGCTGCCCAAGGTTCCGATCGGATTGGGGGCAATGCCGTTCAGCGCCGCGCCGGACTTGGAAAACTTCAGGGTTTGCAGCAGCGTGAAATTGGAAATCGCGCCGGTTTGGCTATCGATATCCAAACTGAAACGTTGCACGCGAGTCTCGTAATTCAGCGAACCGCCGCCAGGGCCTCGGTCGGATAAGCCCCACCACTCATTGCGATTGGGGTCGTAATAGATGTCGGAGAAAAAGCCGACCCGGCCGTCGTTAACCGACGTGCCGAAGCTGTCGCCGGTCGCGCCGGAAATGGTCAATCCGTTAACGAAGACCGGCGTCGCCACAGCCGCATTGGCCAATAGCATCCCGGAACAGAACAAAGTGGAAGTTAAACGCATGATGGAGATCTCGAAGCATGAGGTGGAAAACCCCGATTCTATCCAGCGTTTATGACAGCAACGTTGCAAAAAACCGTCGCTTGGCTTGAGTACTCGGCCGGCAGGCCGGCGGAGTTTGCTCAGGCCTTTTTGACGAATTCCGACTTCAAGCCCATCGCGCCAACGCCGTCGATCTTGCAATCGATATCGTGGTCGCCGTCCACCAAACGGATGTTCTTGACCTTGGTACCGACTTTGACCACTGCCGACGATCCCTTGACTTTCAAATCTTTAATCACGGTGACGCTGTCGCCGTCCCGCAGCACGTTGCCGTAGGCATCGGTCACGACCTTGGCCGCTTCGCCAGCCTCGTTGTTGGCTTGCTTCGCCCATTCGTGCCCGCACTCGGGACACACGTAACTTTCGCCGTCTTCGTAGGTAAACTCCGATTGGCATTGGGGACAGTTGGGCAATTGACTCATGTTCGCACTCCGGGCTCGGGTTAAAAAGCCGGCCAATGTATCGCGCGGCTGCCGGGAAAGTCAAAGCCGGGTGATTGTTTTAGAAAACGATCAAGAACTTACCGATCGAAGCCGATTTAGAAATCCACCCGCATTACCGTCACGGCGTGGTCTCGGTAGCATTCCTGGGCGAAAGTCCGCCAACCCAAGCGGCGATAAAAATCGGCGCGATCCGGCGTGAACAAGTACAAGGCACCAATGCCGGCGGCTGCGGCTTGCGTCATCGCGTGCCGCACCAGCGCCGAGCCGACGCCGCGACCGCGAAATTCCGGCGCCACGTAGACGCTGGCCAGCCAGGGCCTCAGTTCCGGCCGCGTGTCCATGTCGGATTCAATAATCGCCGCCGAACCGGCCAGCCTACCCCGCCACTTACCGACAAAGGTACTCGGCACCAAGTCCGCGCCCAGGTAAGCCTGCATGCGGGCGATGCGCTCACTCAAATCGGAGCCGGGGTTCAAGTCCGCCCATTGGCGTTGGTGCCAGGCGGCCAAGGTGGGCAGATGTTCGGGCTCCGCCGCTAAATCGATGATGTCCATGGCCGGTCAGTGAAGTTAAATCAATCGCTCCGCGCTCCACGACGCGGCAAGCGGCCATTCTAAACCAAAACCGATTCGGCGAATTCGTTGCCCGCGAACGCTCCGCTGCGGCGCGGACACAACCCTACGGGAAATCCGCGTCGCCGCTGCTCAGCCCAATCGATATTGGCGGGGCAAGGTTAAGCGATCCGTGCCCTAGTGCATTGTCAACCCAACACCCGTTGCTGCTTGATTTTGGCATCGAAATGATCGATGTCGCCGATCAATTGGCAGGCGGACAAATCCACCAAGTCGCGTGCGGCTATATAGTCCGCGCCGCTGCCGCCCAACCAAAGCTTGCTGTCCAGACCGGCGCCGACTATTCGTGCCAACTCGGCCAGCGTCACGGACTCCGGCGGCGTCTTCACCAGCCCCATCACCAGCGCGTCCGGCCGCAAGTGCGCGGCGGCGGCGACAATATCGGCGGCCGGCAGGTCGGCGCCGAGGTAATAGCATTGATATTGCTGGGCCGAGGCCACGAGGCAGCACAACAGGATGCCGAATTCATGCGGCTCGCCGCTGGGGGTTGCAAACATGATGGACGGATTGTTCGGCGAAGGTCTGTGCAGATTGTTGACCATGGTCAACACAATGCGCTGCACGCAGCTGGAAAACATATGTTCCTGGGCGATGTTCAAGCGACCTTGCTCCCATAGGTAACCGACTTTATGCAGCGCCGGCAACAAAACGTCTCTGGCATAGTCCAACGGCTCGCTAGCCAATAGCGCCCGTTTCAACAATTGCTCGCAGCGCTCGATCCGATACTCCGCCAAGGCATCGACGATCTGCTCGATCAACGGCAAGGTGCGCGGCTCGGCCACCGCCGGCGCGGCCTGTTGCTGAAACGCCCGCAACTGCGGGCAATCCATGCCGGCGATCTTGCTGATCGGATGGCCGTTGCGGGTCAAATTGACCAGCAAGGTCAGCTTTTCCAAGTCCTGCTGGGAGTAAAAGCGCCGGCCGGTGCCGGTGCGGGACGGCGTGATACACGAGTAGCGTCTCTCCCAGGCCCTAAGGGTCTCTGGGGTCAAGCCGGTCAACGAGGTAATGGCTTTGATTGAGTACATTGTTCACGTTTTGTATATAATTTTCTTTGACAAATATTCTACAAGGTAGTAACGTTATTGCCAACTTAAAAATAACAAAAGAAACACTATGTCAGAGCTCACCGCTTCCAATGCATACGCAGAGATTCAATCGATTCCGGAGTCGGAAACCTCTCGGCTGGCCGGCAAACTGGAACAAGCCAGGCAGCACCTCTCCGCGCTGGTTCTGCAAGACCGGGCCGCCGCGCAAGCCTTGGCCGAACAACTGATCCGGCGGGTCCATAAAGGCAGCGATTGCTCCGAGTGGGTGGCCGCCAAAAGCCAGCAAGACTACAAAACCTTGTTGGACACGCTGGCGATTGGTTTAAACGTCGATTGCAGCCACTGCGGCGACCAAAACGACGACATTGCCGACGAAGAACTTGTACAAGAGGATTACGTTGTACAACTTTTCCAACCGCAGAGGTTTGATCAATGCGAAGCCATCCGGACTGTGTTACCGCTGCTGGACAAGTTGCATTTCATGCCGGTGTTTTTATTGTCCGCGGCCGCCGGCGTCGAGACCATGATCGAGGATTCGGCCTACAAACTGCAACTGAGCGCGGCTAGAAAGGAATTGAAAGCGGCCCGCCAACAAATGATAGGCGCCAACACCGGCCTCGTGGCCTTTGTCGCTCACAAGTACAAAACCAGCAATCTGAGTTTTGACGATTTAATGCAAGAGGGTTTGGTGGGACTGATCAAGGCGGTCGACCGTTTCGACCCGGATCGCGGTATCTGCTTTTCCACTTATGCGATCTATTGGATCAAGCAAGCCATTTCCCGCTTGATTGTCAAACAGGAGCGTATCGTCCGCCTACCGGTGGCGCTGGCCGAAAAAGCCAACGTAGTACTGGACGCGATGCGCACCTGCTATCTGAAAAACGAACGTTGGCCGACCCTCGAAGAGTTGAAAGCCTGCTGCGACCTTGCGGAACAGGAGATCAAGACCATCAGCAGTTATTATCAAGCGACTCACTCGCTGGACGCGGCGGTCAACGACGACGAAGACGGACTGGAACTGATGGCGAAAATGCAGCAACACCAATTCAGTCTACCGCTGGATGAACTAATAGAAAGGGATTTGGCTCAATACGTCGACAAAGCGGTGGCATCGCTACCGGAGAAGCAAGCGGCCATTCTGACGATGCGTTTCGGATTGCGCGATCATACCGAAATGACCTTGCAAGCCGTCGCGGACCAACTGCATGTCACCCGGGAAAGAGTTCGGCAAATTCAGAACGACGCCTTAAAAAAACTGAAACAACAGTTTGGTTTTGACCTTATGCTATTTCTCGAGCCCAGGGACGGCTAACAATAACAAGTAACGACGCAGGTCAGGCTAACACTTAACAAGAGGAGTGATTATGTCATCAGAAAAACAAAACACCGGTAAACACGAGCCGCAGCCGGACTGGAAGCTGGAAGTGGATAAACAATGGCGGCAGTTTTCGAGTAAGGCCAACGATTTTTTTAACGACAACAAGCATCTGTTTTCGCTATCCAAGGTCGCTTCGGTAGTTGGCGGCACACTGGTGGTCGCCTGGCTGGGTAGTGGCTTTTACATTGTCGGCGAAGGCAACCGGGGCGTGGTCGCTCGCTTCGGGGCCTACTCGGACACGACACTACCGGGTCCGCATTGGCATATTCCGCTGCCTATCGAAGAAGTGACGATCGTTAACGTGGAGCAACAACGCTTCATCGAAATTGGCTACCGCGACTCCAGCCGCTTAAGCAAATCGTCGCTGATTCCGGCGGAATCCTTGATGCTGACCTCGGACGAAAACATCATCAATGTCCGTCTGGCGGTGCAATACCAAGTCAACAACGCCAAGAACTATTTATATAGCGTCAAGGACAATGAAAACACCTTGAAGCAAGTCACCGAAAGCGTCGAGCGCGCCGTCATCGGCCGCAACAATATGGATTTCGTATTGACCGAGGGCCGCAGCCAGATCGTCGCGGAATTGAAGGAACAGATTCAACAAGCGATGGACGATTACCACACCGGTATCACGATCGCCAGCGTCAACTTGCAAGATGCCCAGCCGCCCGAGGAAGTTCAAGGCGCGTTCGAGGACGCCATTCGGGCTCGGGAGGACAAGCAACGCCTGATCAACGAAGCCGAAGCCTACGCCAACGAGATCATTCCCAAGGCTCGCGGCGCCGCCTCCAGGATCATACAGGAAGCCGAGGCTTACGAGGCCGAGAAACTGGCCAAGGCCAAGGGCGAAACCGAACGCTTCGACCAGCTGTTGGTGGAATACGAGAAAAGCCCGGCGATTACTCGCAAGCGCCTCTATCTGGAAGCCAAGGAAAAGCTGTACAGCAGCACCAATAAAATCATGTTGGGCGCTGATAACGCCAATCCGATGTTGTACATGCCGCTACCGCAAACGGCCAGCCACTCGACGGCGCCGACTTCCGCCGCCAATCTGGAAGCCGACAACGTCAGCGATCCATCCGCGAAAGATAAAAACTCAGCCCGCAAATCCAGTGGCGGCGACTTACGTCCCAGCAGGAGCAAACCATGAGCAGCCGAATTCAAATTCTGATCCCCAGCAGTCTGTTATTCCTGATTTTGGCCTACATGTCCGTGTTTTACGTGCGCGAGCATGAAAAAGCCATTCTGTTCCGTCTCGGCGAAATGGTGAGCGCCGATTACAAGCCGGGACTCCATTTTAAGACCCCCATCATCAATAACGTCAGTACGTTTGATGCGCGCGTGCTGACCTTGGACGCCAAGTCCGAGCGTTTTCTTACCTCCGAAAAGAAGAACGTTATAGTCGATTCATTCGCCAAGTGGCGAATCGGTGATGTGGGTCTTTTTTACACCACGGTCGGCGGCGACGAGTTTCAAGCCAACTTGCGCCTCGACCAAATCATGAAAGACGCGATGCGCAGCGAATTCGGCGTCCGGACCATCAAGCAACTGATCTCCGAGGACCGTAGCGAGTTGCGCAACACCTTGCTGCAAAAACTGGCCCCGACCGCCGCCAAATTCGGGATAGAGCTGATCGACATCCGCGTCAAGCGCATCGACTTGCCGCCGGAAGTCAGCAGCTCGGTTTATCAACGGATGCGCGCCGAACGGGAGCGGGTCGCTCGCGAATTCCGCTCGCAAGGTGCCGAAAGCGCCGAACAAATCAGCGCCGAAGCCGATAAGCAGCGGCAGGTCATCGTCGCCAACGCCCAACGCGACGCCGAAAACATTCGCGGCCGCGGCGACGCCGGTTCCGCCGAAATCTATGCGAAAAGTTTCGGCCGCAATCCGGAGTTCTACGCCTTCTACCGGTCGTTGCAGGCGTATCAAACCTCGTTCGAGAAAACCCAGGATACCTTGGTGTTGAAACCGGATTCGGACTTTTTCAAATACTTCTCCAGCGAAAAATAAACGGGGAACCGGGCCATGAAAAAATTCTTAATCTTCATTACCATCATCGCGGCGATCGGCATCGTGGTATCGGCGGTGCTGAACCGCAGCCTGCCCGATTACGATCCGCATTACGAAATCTCCTATTCCGATTTCATCGAGGATGTCCGCAACAAAGTGGTGACCGAAGTCGTGATCAGCGGTTACGACGTCGAGGGCCGCCGCCAGAACGGCACCCGCTTCGTCACCTATAACCCCAACGACGCCCGGATGATCGACGAATTGTTGGAGTACGGCGTCAAGATCAAAGTCGAGAAACCGCAACCACCATCCACATTGTTTCAAATCCTGATGTCATGGGCGCCAACCTTGTTATTGATCGCGGTGCTGGTCTACTTCATGCGCCGTCAACAAGGCGCGGGTCCCGGCGGCCAAATGGGCTTTGGCAAGAGCCGCGCCAAGTTAATGGCCGAAGACCAAGTCAAGGTTCGCTTCGGCGACGTGGCCGGCGTCGAAGAAGCCAAGGAAGACGTCAAGGAAATGGTGGATTTTCTGAAAGACCCCAGCAAGTACGAAGCCTTGGGCGGCAAGATTCCGCGCGGCGTGTTGATGGTCGGTCCGCCGGGCACCGGTAAAACCCTGCTGGCCAGAGCCATCGCCGGCGAAGCGGGCGTGCCGTTCTTCTCGATCTCCGGTTCCGATTTCGTCGAAATGTTCGTCGGGGTCGGCGCGGCCAGGGTCAGAGACATGTTCGAACAAGCCAAGAAGCGCGCGCCCTGCATCATCTTTATCGACGAGATCGACGCGGTGGGCCGGCAACGCGGCAGCGGCAATCTGGGCAACGACGAACGCGAACAAACCCTGAACCAATTGCTGGTGGAAATGGACGGTTTTAGCGGCAACGAAGGCATTATCGTGATTGCCGCCACCAACCGCGCCGACGTGCTGGATAAGGCCTTGCTGCGTCCCGGCCGTTTCGACCGCCAGGTGCAAGTCGGTTTGCCGGACATCAAGGGCCGCGAGCAAATCCTCAAGGTCCACGGTGCCCGGGTGCCATTGGCCGAAGACGTCAACATCAACGATCTGGCGCGCGGCACGCCGGGATTTTCCGGCGCCGAACTGGCCAATCTGATCAACGAAGGCGCGTTGTTCGCGGCCCGCAACAACAAGAAAGTGGTGTCGATGGCCGAACTCGATAAGGCCCGCGACAAGATGATCATGGGGGCCGAGAAACGCACGATGGTGATGAGCCGCGACGATCTGCTGATGACGGCTTACCACGAAGCCGGCCACGCCATCGTCGGCCGCTTGGTGCCCGAGCACGACCCGGTTTACAAGGTCAGCATCATGCCGCGTGGCGGCGCCCTCGGTATCACGATGTTCCTGCCCGAACGCGACCAATACAGCGCCAGCAAGGACAAGCTGGAAAGCCAAATCTCCAGTCTGTTCGGCGGCCGGGTCGCCGAAGCGCTGATCTACGGCAAGAACAAGGTCACCACCGGTGCTTCCAACGACATCATGCGCGCCACCCAACTGGCCCGCAACATGGTCACCAAGTGGGGTTTGTCCGAGCGGCTGGGTCCGATGGATTACGGTGACAGCGAAGGCGGCTACATGGGCCCGCAATCCAAGCCGATGTCGGAAAAAATGGCGCAAGTGATTGACGACGAAATCCGCGCGGTGGTTGACAGCAATTACAACCGCGCCGAAGCCATCTTGAAGGAGAACATCGAAATCCTGCACAACATGGCGCATGCGTTGCTGGACTGGGAAACCCTGGACAAGTTTCAAATCGACGAACTGATGCGCGGCCACAAAATCGCGCCGCCAGAGCCCGAGCCGGAACCGGAACCCGTGAATTCGGCGGAAGCGGAACCCGCCGGCGCAAACCCAATAGACGGAAGCCTGGAACCGGGATCGGCCCTGGCGTCTTAACCTTCCTCCTCTATATACCCTCCAAACCCGCAACACTCTTGGAGGGTATCTTTTTCGAGGTGTCGCGATGCAGACCAAAACCCTAGCCGGCAAAACCCTCGACCTGGTGGAATTGCTGCTGCAAGTGAACTTTAACGCCGCGGTTTTGCTGGTTTTGATCAGCTCGGCGTTGTCGATCTTCGGCGGGGCGAGCTATTTCGAGGATCACAGTGATCTCTACGGCCCGCTCGCCAACAATCTGCGCCTGATGATGTTTTATTTGAGTCTGGTGCAGATTGCCGTCTACAGCTTTTATTTTTACGGCAACAGTCCGGCGGCGGTCGCCGGCCTCGGGGTATTTTTATTATTATTGACCACGTCGTTGGAGTCTTACGCCGCAATCAACCAGATCGAGATCGACGAAAAATATGCGGAGTTATTCCTGTACGCCGGTGCCTCGCAACTGGTGTACGGCGGTCTGGCGGCCTTCCGCCAAGAGCGACGCGGCGGACCTTCCGCTTCGGAAGGACACTGAGCAATGACGCTTCGACGTTAATCCGTTGCCGGCCGGCGCCAGAATAATCACAAGCCGGACGACTTCACCAAGCTTGCATCCAGAGAGGGGGACTCTATGCCTATCAAGCTACCGTTCGACGCCGCCAGACCGGTCGCCGGCCAGGCCAGCGTCGAAATCGAAAAACCGCTCACCGAAGTGTTCGATTTCGTCGGCACCCACTTCTTTGAAAATTATCCGAAATGGGCCGAAGAACTGTTGGAATTTCAAGCCCTGGACGGCGGGGAAGTGTTCGTCGGCGCCAAAGCCCGGCAATCGGTACTCGAAAACGGCGAGCCGGTCGAGTCGGTGTTCGAAATCACCGATTACCAACCCGTGGAGACCTTGATTTTTCGCGGTCTGAACTCGCCGTATCGGCACAGCTATTTACTCGAAGGCCCGCGCGACCGCGGCCCGACCCACCTGACCTTCCGCTTCGAATTGCTCGATCTGGACGTGTTCATGCGGCCCTTCGAAAAGCTGATCCGGGCGGCGATAGCGGACGGCGCCGAAAATACCGTGGAAAACATTCGCAACCTGATCGTCGCCGAGTCGCCCTAAGCAGGCGCAACGCTCGGCCATAACAATAAAACGCTTACCGGGAGCCACCAACATGCCTTTCGTAGTCAAAAAAGACAGCGGCATCATTCCGCAAATCCTATCGGCGATACTCGACGAATGCGTCAACGGCGTCACGTTGGCCGACCCCGATCTCGACGATGCGCCCATCGTTTACGCCAATAAGGCCTTCGAACGCCTGACCGGCTATCGAAGCGATGAAATCGTCGGCCACAATTGCCGGTTTTTGCAAGGCGAAGACCGCGATCAGCCGGCTCGCCGCCAGATCGCCGAAGCGATGCGCAAGCATGAAGCCGTCGAAGTCGAACTGCGCAATTACAAGAAGGACGGCACGCTGTTTCACAACCGGTTGCGCGTCATCCCGTTGTTCGACAACAAGCAACGGGTGATGTACTACCTCGGCGTGCAATACGATATTACTCAGCAAGTTAACGCCGACCAGGAAATCCAAGCGCTATCCGCCCTGTTAAACGGGGCGCCCGGCCAAGCCGATTAATCCGACGGAGGTGTTAAATGAACGCCGCAATCGATACGCAACCCGCCGCCGCGATCGCTTTTAACCAAGCCCTGTTCGGTCTCGCCATTCTGGCCTTCCTCGCTTTGCTGGTGTTGGAAAAACGCCGGCCCTTTTTGCCGTTTTCGACCAAAATCTACAAAGAATCGCTGGTAACCAACACCGCGGCCTTTTTAATCAACAATTTGATATTGACAGTGCTTCGCGCCTCGTCGCTATTTCTAGTTGCACAACAATTCGCCGATTTCGGCCTGCTTGGCAAGCTGGACAACGGCCCGCTGAAGTGGCTGCTGGCATTCGCCTGTTTCGATCTGGCGATTTACGCCTGGCACTACGCCAGCCACCGTTTCGAGTGGCTGTGGCGGTTTCACAAAATTCACCATAGCGACAAATGCTTTAACGTCTCGACCGGTTTTCGCTTTCACGTTTTCGACCTGCTGCTGGAAATCGTCTACAAATGCGTTTTCGTGGTCTTGATCGGAGTCGATGCCTATCTGGTGCTATCGATCGAAATCGTCGAACTGTTTTTCATCTTTTTTCATCACGCCAACCTGCGCGTGCCGCACGAACAAAGCCTGTCGCAACTGATTATCACCCCATCACTGCACCGGACCCATCACTCCAAGCTACGAAGCGAACACGACAGCAATTACGGCATCGTACTGGCGGTTTGGGACCGGATCTTCGGCACCCGCTTGGAATTGGCGCCGGCCCAGATCGGTCTGGATCTGATCGAAGCGGAAAATTTCATTCAATTGTTTTCGCTGGCCTTTATTACCGAGCGCCAGTTTCGCAAGTTGCTGCGCTGGATACCCAACAGCAAAAAGCCGTGAGGTCCTGGCCATGTTGATCAAAACTCGCCCGGCATTTCGCGATTACGACGTAACCGACCCGGCCACATTCCAAGCCCGCCGCACCCTTTTGAAAACCCTGGCCGGGCTGACCGCCGCCGCGCCCTGGACATTGGCTGCCGCAAACGAAGGCTGGCAATCTGTCGTGGATGCCAACGCCATTACTCCGGCCAGACTGGTCGAGCAATACAACAACTACTACGAGTTGGCCTTCGACAAGGAAAGCGCCGCGCAGTTGGCGCGGCACTTAGCGGTCGAGCCTTGGCAAATCGAAATTGTCGGCGAAGTCGAAAAACCCGGCGTCTATCGCCTGGAAGACATACTTCGCGATCATCCGCGTCAGGAACGCATCTACCGCTTGCGTTGCGTGGAAGGTTGGTCGGCGGTCATTCCCTGGCTGGGCTTTCCTTTGGCGGATTTGCTGAAACGGGCTCAACCGCTGTCGGCGGCGCATTTCGTCAAGTTCACGTCGGCCGCGCAACCCGAGGCAATGCCCAAGTTGCGAGCAGGCGCGATGTTGGACTGGCCTTACGTGGAAGGCCTGCGCCTGGACGAGGCGATGCATCCGTTAACAATTTTGGCCAGCGGCATGTACGGCAAAGACTTACCCAAGCAGAACGGCGCTCCGTTGCGGCTGGTGGTGCCTTGGAAATACGGTTTCAAAAGCATCAAGGCCATCGTCAAAATCGAATTAACCCGCCGAGCACCGTTGACTTCTTGGAGCCGCTATGCGCCGACCGAATACGGCTTTTACGCCAACGTCAACCCGGCGGTCGCTCATCCGCGTTGGACCCAAACTAGCGAGCGCGTACTCGGTTCGGAGTTTTTCACGCCGCGCCGCAAAACCGAATTGTTCAACGGCTATGCCGACCAAGTCGGCCAACTGTATAGCCAGATGGACCTCAAGCATTTTTTCTGATGTCCGCGTTCATTCTTCGCCATCTAAAGTCGATCACGCTGGCGGTCTGCTTGTTACCGCTGTTGTGGCTGATCGCCGATACCGGCATGGATCGCTTGGGCGCCAATCCGATTCAGGCCGTGCACATTCGGCTCGGCGATTGGGCGATGCGGTTTTTGTGGATCACACTGACCATCACTCCGGTACAAAGTGTGTCCAAATGGCGCGGCATGGCCGATTATCGGCAAATTTTCGGCTTGTATAGCTTTCTGTACGCCAGCCTGCATCTATTGGGCTATTTGTGGGTGGATCACGCGTTGGCCTGGGATGCCATTGTGCCGGATGTCCTGCAGAGCAACTATTTGTGGATGGGCTTGGTCGCCTACAGCCTGATTCTGCTGATGGCAATTACCTCATCGAAATGGGCGATGAAACGGATGGGCAAACAGTGGAAGCGGCTGCATCGTTACATCTATCTGGCCTCGGTGCTGGTGATTCTGCACTACTATTGGCAACTGAAGGGCAATCTGGCCGAACCGGGTTTTTATCTGGTCATCCTCGGTTTATTGCTTGGCTTTAGACTGGTCGGCTGGTTGAAAAGCCTGCGACAAACCCTGGCGCTGAGCGCCGGCCAGCGCGACTGACGCCACCCCTAGGAGTGAGCTATGACAAATCCAGCGATCTTGATCACCGGCGGTACCGGCTTCTTGGGCGGCGCTTTAACCGAAATGCTGCTGGATCAAGGCTGTTGCGTCCATATTTTCAGCCGAGACGCCGAAAAAGTCCGTGCCCGTTTCGGCGATCGGGTCACACCGGTCGTGGCTCTGCAAGACTTGCCCGACGCCGGCGAGTTTCGCGCCGTGGTCAATCTGGCCGGCGCCGGTATTTTGGATAGGCGCTGGAGCAAAGCCCGCAAACAGGAATTACGCGACAGCCGCATCGCTCTGACCCGGCAACTGGCCGGCTGGATCAACGGCTCGGAGCGCCCACCGGGCGTACTGATTAGCGGTTCTGCGATCGGCATCTACGGTGACCAGGGCGACCAAATACTGGA
>NZ_JBYMAP010000093.1:0-15780 GCF_057766305.1 Methylomonas sp. BG-2
TTATTTTAATTTTAATAAACGGTAGCTTGGGTTTAAATTGTTGTTTCGGCAATGATTTAAACCCTGTGTTTCTAACAGCATAGGTGAAAGACGTGAAAACAAATGAATTGACGAAAGGTGTGATGGCAGCCCTGCTGCTGAGTAGCTCCATGGTCGTGGCTCAGGACTATCCGGCCGCCGATTACCAGCCGAAGGTGCTTTATAGTAACCCGGACTACGCCAGCAGTAGTTCGGCTAGCAGTGCTGCCGCGCCGGCGGCTAAAGTGGCGGAACCGGTCGAAGCGGATCCGAATTACCCTGCTACCAATTTCCAACCGAAAGTGTTGTATTCCGATTCGGCTTACAAGCACGACAAGTCCGCGCCGGCGCTAGATACTTCTAGCAAGACCGGTGCTTCCAGTGTCGCAAGCGTAAGCGAGCCAAAAGAGACGGCGGCGGAGCCATCGAAAGACTCTTCAATCAACAACGTATTGGGATTGGTTGCTCTGGCAGGGGTAGGCTTTTTCCTGTATAGCAGAAAATCCGGTTCCAATGCTTCCGGATCTGCTTCGTCATCAGACGCGTACGCCACTTCAGGCGAAGCTACCGGTGTAGAAAAGTACATCGACCGTCTGGGGATGAACAAAACAGGTGTCGCGAAATACTTGGAAAAACAAGGCTCCAACCAAACCACAGGCGTGGCGAGATACATGGCCAAACAAATCGTGAAAGATCGGGAAGCGGCGGCCGCAAAAGCGACCGGCGTTGAAAAATATCTGCGCGATCGCGGCTAATACCGTTCGCGATAGCCGATAAAAGTCGGCCGGTTGGTTTTTGCACACGCGAAATTGATCGTCGGCTTTCTCCGAGTCGCCACTTCTCAAGGATGGACGCAATCTGTTTGCGTTGACCCTTGCGGAGTGGCGACTTGGTCTTTACCGGTCTTTATTATTCAACAATCCTTTCGCCGAGTTCGATGCGCCCGCTCTTCCTAACTAGGGGCTTTCCGGCGGCGAAAGACTAGTTTCATTTCAATCTGAGGATATTTTCATGGCAAAAAATTTACTGGAACAATTGCGCGAAATGACCGTTGTTGTTGCGGATACCGGCGACATTCAAGCGATCGAAACCTTCAAACCGCGCGATGCAACCACCAACCCGTCGTTGATTACCGCCGCCGCGCAAATGCCGCAATACCAAGGTATTGTCGATGACACACTGAAAGGCGCGCGCGCTACCTTGGGCGCCGGCGCGTCTGCCGCCGAAGTGGCTTCATTGGCATTCGATCGCTTGGCGGTTTCGTTCGGTTTGAAAATTCTGGAAATCATCGAAGGCCGCGTTTCAACCGAAGTTGACGCTCGCCTGTCTTACGACGTGGAAGGTACGATTGCCAAAGGTCGCGACATCATCGCTCAATACAAAGCGGCCGGTATCGACACCGAAAAACGCATTCTGATCAAGATCGCCGCCACTTGGGAAGGTATTCAAGCGGCCGCGGTGCTGGAAAAAGAAAACATCCATACCAACCTGACTTTGTTGTTCGGCATGCACCAAGCGATCGCTTGCGCCGAAAACGGTATCCAACTGATCTCGCCGTTCGTCGGTCGCATTTTGGACTGGTACAAAAAAGATACCGGCCGCGACGCCTATGCGCCGCATGAAGATCCGGGCGTGCTGTCGGTGACTGAAGTCTATAACTACTACAAAAAGTTCGGTTACAAAACCGAAGTCATGGGCGCCAGCTTCCGTAACATCGGCGAAATCACCGAATTGGCGGGTTGCGATCTGCTAACGATCGCGCCTTCCCTGCTGGCTGAATTGCAATCGGTTGAAGGCGAATTGCCGCGCAAACTGGATGCTGCGAAAGCCGCGAGTGCGGACATCGAAAAAATTAGCGTGGACCAGGCGACTTTCGAGCGCATGCACGAAGAAAACCGCATGGCCAACGATAAATTGAAGGAAGGTATCGACGGTTTTGCGAAAGCGTTGGAAGCGCTGGAGAAACTACTGGCCGAGCGTTTGGCGGTATTGGAAGCTTAAATCCCAAGGTTGGTCGCGGGCGGGCATCTCCGCCCGCGACCTTTTTTCGAAAGGCAAGGCCGCTGAATCGAGTAAGCGGCCTTTGTTTATTGTTGTAGGTAAGTTAAATGGCAAAAATTTTTGATGTGGTAAAACCGGGTGTCGTAACCGGAGAAGATGTGCAAAAAGTCTTCGCGATTTGCAAGGAAAACAAGTTTGCGTTGCCAGCGGTCAACGTCATCAGTACCGATACCATTAATTCGGTACTGGAAGCCGCGGCGAAAGCCAAATCTCCGGTTATCGTGCAATTTTCAAACGGCGGCGCCGCGTTCGTAGCCGGTAAAGGCCTGAAGTTGGAAGGCCAAGGCTGTTCCATCGCCGGCGCCATCTCCGGCGCGCGTCACGTACACGCCATGGCCGAGTTATACGGCGTTCCGGTCATCCTGCATACCGACCACGCCGCGAAGAAGCTGCTGCCTTGGGTCGACGGCATGTTGGACGAAGGCGAAAAACACTTTGCCGCCACCGGCAAACCGTTGTTTAGCTCGCACATGCTGGACTTGTCCGAAGAAAGTTTGCAAGAAAACATCGAAATTTGCGGTAAATACCTCGAACGCATGTCGAAAATGGGTATGACTTTGGAAATCGAATTGGGCTGCACCGGCGGCGAGGAAGACGGCGTCGATAACAGCGGTATGGATCACTCCGCGTTGTATACCCAGCCCGAAGACGTGGCTTACGCTTACGAGCATCTGAGCAAAATCAGCCACCGCTTCACCATCGCAGCGTCGTTCGGCAACGTACACGGTGTTTACTCGCCGGGTAACGTTAAATTGACGCCGAAAATTTTGGATAACTCACAAAAATACGTGTCCGAGAAATTTGGCCTGCCGACAAATTCATTAACTTTCGTATTTCACGGCGGCTCCGGTTCTTCACCGGAAGAAATCAAGGAGTCAATCAGCTACGGCGTGGTTAAAATGAACATCGACACCGACACCCAATGGGCTTCCTGGGAAGGCGTGATGAACTACTACAAGAAGAACGAAGGCTATTTGCAAGGCCAAATCGGCAATCCGGAAGGTGCCGACAAGCCGAACAAAAAATACTACGACCCACGCGTTTGGCAACGTGCCGGTCAGGAAGGGATGGTTGCGCGTTTGTTGCAAGCATTCCGTGAATTGAACGCGGTCGATTCTTTGTAATTTGTTCGTCCGACTGCAAAGGTGCGTGTAACCTTTGCAGTCTTTTCAAGCCCCTCTCCGTCAATTCTTTGACGGCAAATCCTCGCAAAATCCGCTTCCCGCCCTACTTTACGCTCGGCTGACAGCGTCCGCAGGCTATACTATCCATTCGCAAGACTGGTGTTTCTTGTATTATCCGGCGCCTCACCGAGGACTGGTCGGCGGCGTTGGCGCTTACATTAGTTCTTGGCACGGCCGGTGCTTATTCAATTCAACAGGTGGAATATGGCAGAAGATCAAGGTAAATCGGAAGGAAAAAAGTCGCCTTTAAAGTTGATTTTAATCATCGTGGTCGTGTTGTTAGCGATGGTGGCTGGCGCCGCCGGCGGCTATTTTTACATGGCGAAAAAAGCCGAATCCGAACACGGCAAACCTGAGCACGAGCCAAAGCACGAAGAGGAAAAACACGACGAGGAACACGCCGAAGCGGTTCCGGATGTCTACTACGAATTACCCAGCCCGCTACTGGTCAATTTCCCGGCTGGGGCTAGCGCTAAGGTCATCAAAATTTCGTTGACGATTTTGACCAAAGGCGATGCCAGTATCGAAACGATGAAAAAGCACGAACCGATGATACGCAACAATTTGTTGATGGCGATCAGTACGATTGGCGCCGATAAGGCCAAAACCACCGAAGGTAAGCAGGAATTACGGGCGATGATGCTGGCGGAAATCGGCAAGGTATTGGAAAAAATGGCCGGTAAAAATACGGTCAAAGATGTCTATTTCACTGAATTTGTAATGCAATAAATGTCTACCGCCGATCTGTTATCGCAAGACGAAATCGATGCGCTGCTGCATGGCGTCGACGATGGCGACGTCGAAACCGCTGCCGATGACGATGACTTCAGTCGAGGCGCGGCCCGACCGTACGATTTTAACAGTCAAGAACGCATCGTTCGCGGTCGAATGCCGACCCTGGAAATGGTCAACGAGCGTTTCGCGCGGCATTTTCGAATTGCGTTGTTTAATTTCTTGCGGCGGGCGGCGGAAATTTCGGTATCAGGCATCCAAGTTCAAAAGTTTTCTGAATTCATCCAGGGTTTGTTCGTACCGACTAACCTGAACGTTATCCGAATGTCGCCATTGCGGGGCCGGGCCTTGATTGTGATGGAACCGAGGTTGGTGTTTACCGCGGTGGACAACTTTTTTGGTGGCGGCGGGCAGTTTTACAACAAGGTTGAGGGGCGCGAGTTTACCCCGACAGAAATGCGGATTATCCGCCTGATCATCGATATGATCTTCAAGGATCTTGCGGAAGCCTGGAAACCGGTGATGGACATTGATTTCGAATACATCAATTCGGAGGTCAACCCGCAGTTCGCCAACATCGTCAGCCCCTCCGAAATCGTCGTGATTTCGACCATACACGTTGAATTGGAAGGTGGCGGCGGCGATATCAATATCGCGATGCCGTATTCGATGATAGAGCCGATCCGCGAATTGTTGGATGCGGTGACCAGTGATCGCGGCGAGGTGGATGGGCGTTGGCAGGAGTCGTTACGTATCGAGGTGATGCGTAGCGAAGTGACCTTGAACAGTAATCTGATCGAAAAGGAAATGTTGATCAGCGATGTGATCGAATTAAAGAAGGGCGACGTGATACCGATCGATATGCCCGAGACGGTGGTCCTGGAAGTGGAGAGGGTGCCGGTTTTTCGCGGAAAGCTGGGTTTGTCCGACGGCAATTACGCGATCGAAATCACCGAAAAAATGAATTTGGATAACCTTTAAACGACTGTAGGTTTGGGTCATGAGCGAAAACGACGAATTGGGCGACGACTGGGCGGCCGCGTTAAACGAGCAATCGGAAGGCGAGGCCGAAGCAGATTGGGGCGAGGCCCTTAAGGAGCAAGCCGCCTCGGGAGCCGGCGGATACACGGCCGCGGAGTTCCCGGAGTTGGAGGGAAAATCCGGTCCGAAAGACGGCGTGCGCGGGGACGAAGTTAAATTGGATGTGATTCTGGATGTGCCGGTTACCGTCTCGCTGGAGATCGGCCGGACCAAGATTAACATCCGTAATCTGTTACAGCTGAATCAGGGTTCCGTGGTTGAGCTCGACCGCTTCGCGGGCGAACCGATGGACGTTCTGGTCAACGGAACCTTGGTTGCGCACGGCGAAGTGGTGGTGGTGAACGATAAGTTCGGCATTCGGTTGACCGATATTATCAGTCCGTCCGAACGAGTTAGAAAGCTAGGCTGATTACCGTGCGGATTGCTTGGCTGATCGGGTTGACGCTATCGGCGGGAGTGGCCGGTGCCGACGATGCGGCGTCGCTGACTCGAACCGGCGGGCGAGTGGTTTCGCCGGCCGATGTCGGGCAGTGGTTGTTGGCGCTATTGGTTGTGTTGGCGGTGTTTTTTTTGGCGGTTTGGCTGCTGCGCAAGACCGGCGGTTTCGGCATTGCCGCGAAGGGTCCGTTGGCGGTTGTCGCCGGCTTGCCGCTGGGCGCGCGCGAAAAGTTGGTGTTGGTCAGAGTCGGCGAAAAACAACTATTGCTGGGCGTCAGTAGCGGTCGTATCGACAAATTGCTGGAGCTGGAAGGCGACCAGCGCTTGTTTTTGGGGGCCGCCGACACGGCGGAAACCTCGCCGTTCGCGAAGAAGTTGCTGGAAGCGCTGCAAGGTAGGGTGGGCTGATGCGGGGGCGAATGCTGAGTGCGCTGGTTGGCGCCGCCATGTTGGCGTTGGGGCCGCTCGCCGTGGATGCGGCCGGTATCGACGCGGTCACCGTAACCACTAATCCCAAGGGGGGTGAGACCTATTCGGTGACGATCCAAATCCTGGCGCTGATGACGATGCTGACCGTGTTGCCGGCATTGTTGCTGTCAATGACGGCCTTCACCCGGATCATGATCGTGCTTGGGCTGTTACGGCAAGCCATTGGGGCCGCCCAGGCGCCGAGCAATCAGGTATTGCTGGGTCTGTCATTGTTTCTGACGATATTCATCATGATGCCGGTATTTGAGAAGGTGAATGAAACCGCGGTACAGCCCTACCTGGAAGAAAAAATCGATACTCTGACTGCGTTGCAAAAAGCCTCGGAACCCTTCAAGCAGTTTATGCTCAAGCAGACTCGCGAGGCCGACTTGGACACCTTCGTGCGGATTTCCGGCCGCCAGCAGATCGATAAACCGGAGGATGTGCCGTTTTCCTTGCTGGTGCCGGCTTATCTGACCAGCGAGTTGAAGACCGCGTTTCAAATCGGTTTTCTGATCTTTCTACCGTTTCTGGTTATCGATTTGGTCGTTGCCAGCGTATTGATGTCGATGGGGATGATGATGCTGTCGCCGATGATCGTGGCGCTGCCGTTCAAGATCATGTTGTTCGTGCTGGCGGACGGCTGGACCATGGTGCTGGAAATGCTGGCGGCCAGTTTTTACGTTTAACGCGGGGCGGCGATGACTAACGAGACTATTTCGATCATTGCCCAGGAAACCGTCTGGGTCTCGCTAAAGCTGATGGGGCCGGTGTTGCTGACATCGTTGTGCGTCGGCTTGCTGATTTCAATGTTTCAGGCCGCGACGTCGATACAGGAACAAACCCTGACTTTTATTCCTAAATTGGCCTCCATCATTGTCGTGTTGATGATCGCCGGCCCCGGCATGTTGCAGACCCTGATCGATTACTTTCAGGATTTGATGCGAGACATTCCGACGCTGATCGGATGAATGTCCGCGAAGACGAATTGCTGGCTTATTTGACGACCTTTATTTGGCCGTTCTTCCGGGTCAGTTCGATGTTCGTCACGATACCGGTATTCAGCGTTCGCGCCCTGCCGGCCAGAATCCGAGTGCTGGCCAGCTTATTAATCACCTTCACGTTATTACCGGCCTTGCCGGCGATGCCCGATGTCGAGCTGTTTGGTTACGAAGGCTTGGTGGTCGCGGTGCAACAGGTGGCATTGGGCATGACGACCGGTTTCATTCTGCAAATGGTCTTTTCGGTGATGTTGTTCGCCGGACAAACCATCGCCTACAGCATGGGCTTGGGCTTCGCGTCCATGGTCGATCCCGCCACCGGGGTGCAGGTACCGGTCATCGCGCAGCTGTTTGTCATTGCCGGCAGCTTTAGTTTTTTGGCGGTGGACGGGCATTTGTTGCTGATCGAGATGCTGGCACGGAGTTTCCATACCTTGCCGGTTTCGACGGAGGGCTTGCGCAAGGAAGACCTATGGCGGATCGTCATGTGGAGCGGTCAAATCTTTGCCGACGGCCTGTTGTTGGCGTTGCCGGTGATGGCCGCATTGCTGTTCGTCAATATTAGTTTCGGCGTGGCCTCCAAGGCGGCTCCGCAATTGCAAGTGTTCGGCGTGGGCTTTCCGATCACGATATTGCTGGGCATGATCCTGGTCTGGATCGGTTTGCCGGTGCTGCTGGAAGGCTTTGGCGAAAGTTTGCGGGACGGCTTTGCGCTGGTCGGGCAAATCTTGAGGTTGGGCTGATGGCTGAAGATTCCGGTCAAGACAAAACCGAAGACCCGACCGGCAAGCGGCTCTCCGAGTCGCGTAAAAAAGGCCAGCTGCCGCGCTCCAAGGAGCTCAACACCTTCGTCACGTTAATCGTGGCGTCGGCGCTGTTCGTTTACATCGGCAGGCATATGGCGGATGGCCTGTTGGCGATGATGCAGCAACAATTCCGACTCAGCCGCGATCAGATATTCGATCCGGCAACGCCGGTCACCCACCTTAAACTGGCCTTGGTTGACGGCTTCGCGGTGGTGGCACCGTTTATGTTGGTCCTGCTGGTCGCCGATTTTCTGGCGTCGTTACTGCTCGGCGGCTGGAATTTTACCAGCGACGCCTACCATCCCAAATTTTCCAAATTGAATCCGCTCGCCGGGCTGAAGCGTTTGGTCGGCATCCAAGGCGTTGTCGAACTGGTCAAGGCCATCATCAAAACGCTGTTAGTGGCGATCGTGGCTTGGAATATATTCAAATTGCATTTCGACGACTTCATGGGTATCAGCCGAATTCCGGTTGATCAAGCTATTTTCCGGGTTGGCGAGATTATCGTGGTCGGCCTGTTGATCATGAGCTCGACGTTGGCCTTGGTGGTGATGCTGGACGTGCCTTACCAGCTCTGGAACAACCAACGCCAACTGAAAATGACCAAGCAGGAAGTGCGTGAGGAAGCCAAGGATCAGGAGGGCAGTCCCGAGGTTAAAGGCAAGATCCGGCGCATGCAGATGGAAGCGGCCCGGCGGCGCATGATGGATGCGGTGCCTAGCGCCGATGTCATCGTCACCAATCCGACGCATTTCGCGGTGGCGCTGAAATACGACCCCAACGGGGCCGGCGCGCCGATTTTGGTTGCGAAGGGGACCGACTTGATCGCGAGCCAGATCCGCGAATTGGCGCTGGCCGCTAAAGTACCGTTGGTGGCGGCTCCGGCTCTGGCGCGCGCCTTGTACTATTCTACCGAGCTAAACCAAGAGGTGCCGCGGGGGCTGTTTTTGGCGGTCGCTCAAGTGCTGGCCTACGTGTTTCAATTGCGGGCGTCCACTCAGCAAGGCTGGGGACGGCCGACGCCGCCGACCGACGTATATGTCCCGGACGATTTCAAGCAATAATTCACTGCCGATTTTATGGATTTCAACAAGATAATCGCTACGTTAAAGTCGTTGACCGGCCTGGGCCTTGGCGCGCCGCTGTTGATCGTGATGCTGCTGGCCTTGTTGATTCTGCCACTGCCGCCGTTTTTGCTGGATTTGTTTTTCACCTTTAACATTGCCTTTTCGCTGATCATTCTGCTGGTCGTGATCTACACGCTGAAGCCGTTGGAGTTCGCGTCATTTCCCACCGTGATTCTGATCGCTACCTTGTTGCGACTGGCCTTGAACGTCGCCTCCACGCGGGTGGTGTTGATCCGCGGCCACGAGGGCGGCGACGCGGCCGGCAAGGTCATCGAAGCCTTTGGTTCGTTCGTGATCGGTGGCAATTTCGCGGTCGGTATCGTCGTGTTCGTGATTCTGGTCGTCATCAATTTCGTCGTCGTTACCAAGGGCGCCGGTCGGGTCGCCGAAGTTAGCGCCCGCTTTACGTTGGATGCGATGCCGGGCAAACAGATGGCGATAGACGCCGACTTGAATTCGGGATTGATTAATCAGGATGAAGCCCGCGCCCGTCGCGAGGAAGTCGCCGCCGAGGCCGATTTTTACGGTTCAATGGATGGTGCCAGCAAATTCGTGCGCGGCGACGCGGTCGCGGGCATCATCATCTTGTTCGTCAACATGATCGGCGGTCTGGCGATCGGCGTCGGCCAGCACGACATGAGCTTCTCCGACGCAGCCAATGTTTACGTATTGCTGACGATAGGCGACGGTTTGGTGGCGCAGATTCCGTCGTTGTTGTTGTCGGTGGCCTCGGCGATGGTGGTGACGCGGGTACGCGGCTCCAAACAGGACATCGGCAAGCAGGTCACCTCGCAGCTGTTCGAGGACCCGCGTACCTTGCTGGTGACGGCGGCGGTAATGGGTTTGTTGGGCATCATTCCCGGCATGCCCAATCTGGTGTTTATCCTGCTGGCCTTGTCCCTGGTCGGAGCCGCCTATTTGATCGATCGGCGCCGCAAGCTCGAGGAAGAAAAATCGCTGGAAATGGAGCGGATGGTATCTCCGCAGCAATTGGCCAAAACCGAAATCAAGGAGTTGGGTTGGGATGATGTGATGCCGGTCGATGCGATCGGCCTGGAAGTCGGTTATCGGCTGATTCCGCTGGTGGATCGCAACCAAGGTGGTCAATTGATGATGCGCATTAAGGGCGTGCGCAAGAAGTTATCTCAGGAGTTGGGCTTTTTGATTCCGTCGGTGCATATTCGCGACAACCTGGATTTGTCGCCGACCGAATACCGGATTTCGTTGATGGGGGTGACGGTCGGTGAAGCCAGCATCATGCCGGAGAAAGAAATGGCGATCAATCCCGGGCGGGTGTTCGGCACGGTGCAAGGCTCGGCCTGCAAGGACCCGGCTTTCGGTTTGGATGCAGTCTGGATTGATGCCGGCCAAAAGGATCAGGCGCAAACCCTGGGTTACACTGTCGTCGACCCCAGTACCGTGGTAGCGACCCATTTAAGCCACATTTTGCAAAGTAATGCGCACGAACTGTTCGGTTACGAAGAAGCTCAACAACTGCTGGACAACCTGGGCAAATTGGCGCCGAAACTAGTCGAGGATTTGGTGCCCAAGACTCTGCCGCTGGGTATTGTGGTCAAGGTGCTGCAAAACCTTTTACAAGAGCGGGTTTCGATACGCGACATGCGGACGATCGCCGAAACTTTGGCGGAGTACGGCGTCAAGAGTCAAGATCCGGACATCTTGACCTCGGCTGCCAGGGTGGCATTGGGGCGGTCCATTGTCCATGAAATCAATGGCGCTCAGGCCGAGATCCCGGTGATTACGCTCGATCCAAGCTTGGAACAGATATTGCATAAGTCGTTGCAGACGGCGGGCGAAGGCGGTGCGGGTTTGGAACCGGGTTTGGCCGAGCAAATGCACAAGTCACTGGAGGAAAGTTCTCAGCATATGGAACTGGAAGGTCAAGTCCCGATATTGCTGGTTTCTTCCTACATCAGACCTTGGCTGGCGCGCTTCGTTCGTCATTCGATATCCGGCTTACATGTGCTGGCCTATAATGAAATCCCTCAGGATCGGCAGATCAGAGTGGTTTCCACGGTTGGACAGCGTGCAAAATAACTGAGGTTGCGCGATGAAAATTAAACGCTTTTTTGCAGCAGATATACGTCAGGCCATGCGTATGGTCAAAGAAGAGCTGGGGGCCGATGCGGTGATTATGTCGAACCGCTCCGTGGATGGCGGTGTAGAAATCGTGGCAGCCCGCGACTTCGACGAACAGGTGATACACAAAAACCTGAAGCAGCGGGAACAAGAGAAGCAGGCGCTCGCCGAACCCCAAAAGGTGGAGTTGCCGGATTTCGACACCGAACAAAAACCTATCCACGTCGTCAGCAGCACCAGAAAGCGCGGTGCCGAAAATTCGGCGCCGGTCAATCCTATTCGCCGCCATCTTGACCAATATATCGGTTACGCCGAAAAGCTACAGGTTGGCAACGTCAATGCCCAAAAAATCGGCGAGAAACTGAAAACCGCCGACAAACCGGCCGACAAACCGGCATGGGCGAACGGCGACCCTAAAATCCGGACCGTCGCGGAAGCCAAGCCGGTCGCCGCCAAACCCGCGGTTGCCGACGAGTTCATGGCCGAGATGCGTAGTGAGATGAAAGAGTTGCGGGCTATGTTGGATGCTAAATTGTCCGGCTTGGTTACCCAGTTGCCTCAGACCGGATCGCCGGTTCGCCAGGCTCTTCAGGACCGTCTGCTCGACAGCGGATTTTCACGCAGTCTGGCCGGTAAGATCGCCAACCGCTTGGGTGCTCATCAACAATTCGAGGCCGCCTTCGCCAAATCCCAAGACATGTTGGCCGGCTTGCTGCCGATCGCCGACGACGACTTGCTGGAGCGCGGCGGCATTGCCGCCTTGGTCGGCTCGACCGGCGTCGGTAAGACCACGACGATCGCCAAGCTGGCCGCCCAGTTCATTTTGAAACACGGCACTCGGCAGATTGCGCTGATTACCACCGATAACTTCCGGATCGGCGCGCACGAGCAGATCAACACCTACGGACGCATTCTGGACGTGCCGGTGCGCGTTGCTAACGACGCCGACGAATTACGCCGGCATATCGACGGTTTTTCCGATAAGCGTCTGATTTTGATCGATACCGCCGGCATGAGCCAGCGCGACATGCGGCTTGCCGAGCAACTTAAAACCCTCCAGCACGGCGATTTGCCGATACGTACGTATTTGGTGATGTCGGCGACAACCCAATACAAATCGATGTTGGAAATTATCGAGGCGTTCCGGATACTGGAACCGCAAGCGACTATACTTACCAAATTGGATGAGGCGGTCAGCAAGGCGACGGCGTTGTCGGCGATTATCGAACGGCGTATGCCGTTGTCGTTCGTCACCGACGGTCAGCAAGTGCCGGAAGATATATTTCTGCCCGATGCCGGTGCTTTGATCCGGCAATGTCTGGCCGATGCCGATGAGGCGCCGGCGTACGAGGGCGAGAACCAAGGCGATTGGATGGCGGAAAGCCATGCATAAGCCACTCGATCAGGCAGCCGGAATTAGACAAATGAGACAGATGAAACCAGTACGAGTAATCGCCGTGACTAGCGGCAAGGGCGGGGTCGGCAAAACCAACTTGTCAGTCAACATCGGCGTGGCCTTGGCCAAGATGGGACGGCGGGTAGCCATACTCGACGCCGACATGGGTTTGGCGAATGTAGATATTTTGTTGGGGATGTTTCCCGAATATAACCTGTCGCATGTTCTAAGCGGCGAAAAGACACTGCGGGAAATCATGATGACCGGGCCCGCCGGCCTGAAGATTATTCCTGCCTCGTCCGGCATACAGCGTATGTCCGATTTGTCGAATGTCGAGCAGGCTGGCGTGATTCGGGCCTTTAGCGACATTGACAAGGATCTCGATGTGTTGATCGTCGATACCGCTGCCGGAATTTCGTCCAGTGTCGTCAATTTCGCCCGCGCCTGTCAGGAAGTGATCGTAGTGGTCTGCGACGAGCCAACCTCACTCGCGGACGCCTATGCCTACATCAAATTGCTGAATCGCGACTACGGCCTGAACAGTTTTCACATCGTCACGAATATGGTGCAGTCCGCCGAACACGGGCAGGCACTATTTACCAAACTGAGCAAGGTTACCGACCGCTATTTGGATGTGGCGCTACAATTTGTCGGCGCGGTTCCGCAAGACGAATATCTGCGGAAATCGGTACAGAAACAGCAACCGGTCGTCGAAGCCTTTCCGCAGAGCAAGGCGGCTTTGGCGATTAAAAATCTGGCTAGGAAAATCGATAGTTGGCCGATCAAGCCCAAGGCCGGTGGCTATTTGGAATTCTTTGTCGAGCGGATGATTCAATACAGCGCCAAAGAGGATGTTGCATGAGTGGAGCGGCAATGTACGCTGCCGTGCAGGCCGGAAATCTGGATAACTTGGTCATTCAGCACGCGCCGCTCGTCAAACGCATTGCCTACCATTTAATGGGTCGTTTGCCCGACACAGTTCAAATCGATGACATGATCCAGTCCGGCATGCTTGGACTGTTGGAAGCGCTAAAGCATTACGACGCTTCGCAGGGTGCCAGTTTCGAAACCTACGCCGGAATCAGAATACGTGGGGCGATGCTGGACGAATTGCGCCGTTCTGACTGGACGCCGCGTTCGGTGCATAAAAAAGCCCGAGCGGCTGCCGACGCGATTCGCGATGTGGAGAGCCGCCTGGGTCGAGATGCCAAGGATAGCGAAGTAGCCCAGCAAATGGGCATCAGCTTGGAGGAATACGGCCGGATTTTGCAGGATGCGATGTCTTGCAAAACCTTTAGCGTCGAAGAATTGGTGCAGGGCGAAGACGGCGTCATCGACGCGGTACACGATGGATTTCAGCCGGAAGAAGCGTTGATCCGGCAAAGTTTTCAACAAGCATTGGCCAAGGCGATTGCCGAGTTGCCGGAGCGCGAGCGGTTGGTGATTTCGTTGTATTACGACGATGAACTCAATTTGCGCGAGATCGGCAAGGTATTGGATGTCAGCGAATCCCGGGTCAGCCAGATATGCAGCCAAGCCCTGTTGCGGCTCCGGGCCAGGCTTGCAGATTGGCTGGAAGGAACAGATAATGAAAAGTCGGGTTAATTTGTGGTTATTGCCGAGCGCAGGTTCGGTTTTTACGGCAAATCGCCTCTTTCTTAAATGAATCAAGTAGTCAGGGTGGAGATTTTCCTTGGATAAGAATATGCGCATTCTGGTTGTCGACGACTTTTCGACAATGCGGAGAATTGTAAAAAACCTTTTGAAAGATCTGGGGTTTACCAACACGGTGGAAGCCGACGACGGTCGAACGGCGTTGCCGATACTGGAGAAGGGCGGGATCGATTTTCTGATCACCGACTGGAATATGCCGGGGATGACCGGTATCGATCTGCTCAGAGCGGTGCGCGCTCACCCGAGCCTGGCTAATTTGCCGGTGCTGATGGTGACGGCGGAAGCCAAGCGGGAGCAGATTATCACAGCGGCTCAAGCCGGCGTGAACGGTTATGTGATCAAACCGTTTACCGCGGCAACGTTGAAAGAAAAAATCGAAAAGATTTTCGAGCGTATCGAAGGCTAATTGTCCGGAACGAGGCCCATGAATAGTGATTTGCTGAATTTGACCCGGAATTTGGTCGCGGCGTTGGAAAAACAGGATGAAAACGAGGCGGATCGCCTGTTGGATCAAGTCGCGGGTCTGCGGGAGACGCAATTGTTTAAGGAAGTCGGCCGTTTGACTCGGCAATTGCACGACACGATGGTCAGCTTTTCTGTTGACTCGAAAATTACCGAGCTGACCGCCCACGACATTCCGGATGCCAAGGAGCGTTTGCATTACGTGATTGCGATGACCGAGCAGGCCGCCGACCAGACCTTGACCGCCGTCGAAGAATTGCTGCCCGTTTCCGACGAATTGAACGATAGAGCCAAACAATTGGCGCAGCAGTGGAACCGGTTTTTGGATAGGGAAATGCCGTTCGAAGAGTTCAAAGCCATGAGCGTCGAACTCAGCCAGTATTTCAATCAAACCCAGGGTTCGTTGGACCGGATTCAACAAGGCTTGAACGATATTCTAATGGCTCAAGGGTTTCAGGACATCACCGGTCAAATCATACGCCGTGTCATTGACTTGGTTCAGGAACTGGAAACCAGCATGGTCAATTTGATCAGCATTTCCAGCTCGCGCGTCGTGCCGCATGCCGGTCGCGCCGAGTCGGCGTCGCACGAACTGCCGGGGCCGGTAGTGCCTGGGGTGGACGACAAGGCGGGCGATGTCGCCACCAGTCAAGTGGACGTCGATGACTTGCTCTCCAGCTTGGGTTTCTGAGGAAAGACTATGGCGATCGATTTGGACGATGAAATTCTGCAGGATTTCTTGGTTGAAGCCGGAGAAATTCTGGAGTCGCTTGGCGAGCAGTTGGTGGAGTTGGAGCAATCTCCCAGTGATTTTGAATTGCTGAACGCGATTTTCCGAGGCTTCCATACAATCAAGGGCGGTGCCGGTTTCCTGTCGATTTCAGCGCTGGTCGATATTTGCCACAGTGCCGAGGACGTATTCAATGTCTTGAGGCAGGGCGATCGCCAAGTGACACCGGATTTGATGGATGCGATCTTGCAAGTCATCGACATCGTTAACGAAATGTTCGGGCAGGTCCGCACCGGCAGCATGCCGAAAGCCGCCGATCAGGGATTGCTGCAACGTTTGCACGGTTTCGCGACATCTGCTTCCGCCCAAGATACGCTTCCGGAGCCGGAGCCGGAGCCGGAGCCGGAGCCGGAGCCGGAGCCGGAGGCGGAGCCCGCCGACGCGCAAGTCGCCGATCCTCAAGGTTTGACGGCGCGGGAATTGGTGGCGCAAGAGTTCGAAGCCATGCTGGATCCCGATGAAACCGACGAACCCGAGACCGG
>NZ_JBYMAP010000094.1:0-15698 GCF_057766305.1 Methylomonas sp. BG-2
CTTGTTGCAGCGGTATTGCTAAGGGGGGTATGTGAAGTCCCAGCTTATTGTTAACGCGATGACGGTGGATGTGGAAGACTATTTTCAAGTTTCCGCATTCGAGCCCTATATTTCCAGATCCGAGTGGGATGCCTTGCCGCACCGGGTGGAAGCCAATACTCAACGGATTCTGGATATTTTTGACGCATATAGAGTAAAAGCCACCTTTTTTACTTTGGGATGGGTTGCGGAGCGCTACCCCAATTTAATACGCCGTATCGTCGAAGAGGGGCATGAGTTGGCCTGTCACGGCTATCGGCACGTTAGAGTTACGCAGCAGTCTCCAGAGCAATTTCGCGAAGACATTCGGGTTAGCAAGCAAATTCTGGAAGACTTGGCGGGGCGAGAGGTCGTCGGTTATCGAGCGGCGAGTTATTCGATTGGAGCGAAAAATCTTTGGGCCTTGGAAATATTGCAGGATGAAGGTTTTGTTTATAGTTCCAGTATTTATCCTGTTAAACATGATCTATATGGCATGCCAGATGCGCCGCGATTTGCGTACCGACCCGGGAATGCACCGGGTTTATTGGAAATACCGATAACCACGTTGCGGATATTGGATCGGAATTGGCCCTGTGGCGGTGGCGGTTTTTTCCGTTTGTATCCCTATGCCGTGTCGAAATGGGCCTATCGGCGCCTCAACAATACCGAAATGAAACCGGGAATTTTTTATTTTCATCCTTGGGAAATCGATCCGGAGCAGCCACGGCAGACAAATCTTTCCGCGAAAGCGCAGTTTCGCCACTATCTTAATCTTGATAAGGTTGCTGATCGGCTTAAAAGGCTGTTGGGTGACTTTGAATGGAATACCATGCAAAAGGTATTCTTACCGGAATCCGTGAAGCCCAGACCATAGCCATGATCAAATTACTCGAGCCCTCGCAAGCGCAACGTTGGGACGCTTACGTGATGGCCGCGGCCGACGCCACTTTTTTCCATTTGGCGGCTTGGCAGCGCGTCATTTCGGATGCTTTCGGCCATGACACCTATTACTACTATGCCGAGCAGGACGGCGAAATTGTCGGAATTCTTCCGCTGACGCACATCAACAGTTTTTTGTTTGGAAACACATTGGTTTCGAATGCGTTTTGCGTATATGGCGGAATTGTCGCCAGCAACGACGAAGCGTTCCGCGCCTTACAGGCGCAAGCCAGTCAACTGGCCAGAACCTTGGGCGTTGATTGTCTCGAATTGAGAAATCGCGTTCAGAAGCATCCAGACTGGCCACATAAAGCGTTGTACGTTACTTTTCGCAAAACACTCGATGCCGACCACGAAAAAAACTTGAATGCTATTCCCAGAAAACAACGCGCGATGGTCAGAGCGGGTATCAAAGCGGGTTTGGTCGGTGTAGTTGATAACGATGTGGATCGATTGTTTCGAGCGTATTCCGAAAGTGTCAGAAATTTGGGAACGCCCGTGTTTCCGAAGCATTTTTTTAAAGCGTTGAAAGACGCGTTCGGTAACGATTGCGAGATATTGTCGATCGAGCACGAAGGCCGTTTAGTCGCTAGCGTAATGAATTTTTATTTCAAGGATGAGGTTTTGCCTTATTACGGTGGCGGTACCGAAGCCGCCCGGGACCTAAAAGCGAATGATTTCATGTATTGGGAGGTCATGCGGCGGGCGGTGGATAGGGGGTGCCGTGTGTTCGATTACGGGCGCAGCAAGGTCGATACCGGCTCTTACCGCTTCAAGAAGCACTGGGGCTTCGAACCTGAGCCGCTCTATTACGAAATCGATTTGGTGAAGGCGGAACAAATTCCGGACATCAATCCGCTGAACCCCAAGTACCGGTTGTTTATTGCTGCCTGGAAGAAGCTGCCGCTGCCTATCAGTCAGGTTTTGGGGCCATGGCTGGCCAAGGATTTGGGATAGTTCGTGCCTAAGCTGTTATATTTGGTGCATCGGATCCCGTTTCCACCCAACAAGGGCGACAAGATTCGCTCGTTTCATTTTATGGAGGCCTTGGCCAAGCGTTACGAGATATTCCTCGGCACATTCGTGGATGATCCTGATGACCTCCAGTATATAGAAGCTCTGAAGCCATACTGTCGGGATGTCTGTTGTGTTGAATTGTCACCCGGACTCAATAAGCTAAAAAGTGCGCGTGGCCTATTCGGCGGCGAGGCATTGAGTCTGCCGTATTATCGAAACGCCTCATTGCGTCGTTGGGTCGATCGGGTAATAACTAACGAAGGTATAGACCGCGCGCTGATTTTCTCGTCGCCGATGGCTCAGTACGTCGAGCGTTACCCGGCGCTAAGGGTCGTCGCGGATTTCGTGGATGTCGATTCCGATAAGTGGAGCCAATATGCCAAAAGTAAAAGCTGGCCGGCCGCTTGGATCTATCGCCGCGAAGCCCGGACTTTGTTAAGTTATGAAACACGAATTGCCAGCCGGGCGGCCAAGACGATATTTGTTTCGGAACAGGAAGCCGCGTTGTTTAAAACCCTGGCGCCGCTTGAGAAAGATAAGATCGATTTTGTAAATAACGGTGTCGATACTGATCGTTTTGATCCGAAAGTCGCTGGTGATTCGCCGTTTCCGAGCGGACAAACGCCTATTGTGTTCACCGGAGCCATGGATTATTGGGCAAACGTCGATGCGGTCAAGTGGTTTGCCGAGACTGCATTCCCGGTGGTCAAGCGCCAATGCCCGCAAGCTGCGTTTTATATAGTGGGCTCCAAGCCGGCCAAGGAAGTGTTGCAACTATCGGAAAATGATTCAGCGGTAGTCGTTACCGGTAAGGTCGACGATGTACGACCGTATATTGCTCACGGCCGTTTAATCGTCGCGCCGCTACGCATCGCTCGCGGCATACAGAACAAGGTATTGGAAGCGATGGCGATGGCCAGACCGGTGGTCGCCACTTCTGCGGCAATGGAAGGCATACCCACGGGGCAAGCGTTACAGCTCGCCGTCGCCGACGAACCGAATCAGTTTGCCGAACGGGTTGTTTCGTATCTGCAGCAGTCTACTGTTGACGCCGAAAGCAACCGCCGGTTTGTCGAGCATCAATTCGGCTGGTCCGCGAGTGCCGACAAACTGCTGGCTTTAATCGCCGGTTAGGTTGGATTATGGATCGAGCCACGCCGTTGGTTGTGCATATCATTTACCGACTTGGTATCGGTGGTTTGGAAAATGGCTTAGTTAACATCATCAACAAGATGCCGAAGGAGCGTTATCGGCATGCGATCATTTGTTTGACCGACGCGACCGATTTTGTCCAACGTATCCAACGGTCCGATGTCGTCGTCCAGCAATTACATAAGCAACCAGGTCAAGACTGGGCGTCCTTTAACAAGGTTTATAAGTTGTTAAAGGCTTGGAAACCCGCCGTTGTGCATACTCGAAACCTTGGTGCTATTGAATATCAGGTTTGCGCTTGGTTGGCTCGAGTGCCCTACCGGGTTCATGGAGAGCATGGCTGGGACGTGTTTGACCCGGACGGCAATAACGTCAGATATCAGCGCTTGCGGCGTGGGTTAGGGTTGATCATTCATCGGTTCATTCCGTTATCCAAACATTTGCAGGATTATTTGCAGGAAAAGGTCAAAATCCCGGCGGCTAAAATCACTCGCATTTGTAACGGCGTTGACACAAACCGGTTTTATCCTCGCGAGTGCGACCGAGTGGAGCCAATCCGCTGCGACATGCCTTTGTCCGGCAAAGTCGTCATCGGTGCGGTGGGGCGTATGCACGGGGTAAAGGATCAGTTGACATTAGTCAAAGCGTTTATTTGTGCTTGCCAACTTTATCCAGACTTTGCCGGAGTGGCTAGGCTCTGGTTGATCGGTGATGGGCCTTTACGTTCGGAGAGTGCCGGTCTTTTGAAGGGTGCCGGTTTGCTAGATCAAGCTTGGATGCCTGGTGATCGTGATGACATACCCGATATTTTGCGTTGCCTGGATATTTTTGTGCTGCCGTCCAAGGCCGAAGGTATATCCAATACTATACTGGAGGCGATGGCAACTGGGCTTCCGGTGTTGGCGACCAGGGTTGGGGGCAATCCCGAGCTGATCGTGGCAGGAGAGACTGGGATACTGGTCGAAAAGGAAAATCCCGAGGCTATGGCAAGGGTGTTAGCGGAGTGGGTTGCCGATTCCGGCAAACGTCGCCGTTTTGGGGAGGCCGGGTTGGAGCGAATCCGCCAGGGATTTTCGATCGATAATATGGTGGCTCGCTACCAACAGGTTTATGACGAGCGATAAATAGCGCCGGAGAATAACAATATGTGTGGCATCGTGGGGATATTCGATATGCAAGGCAGCGGGGAAATTGACTGCGGATTGTTGTCGAAAATGAACGAATCCCAGTTTCATCGCGGACCTGACGAGGGTGGTTTGCATAGCGAACCTGGCTTGGGATTTGGGCATCGTCGTTTGTCGATCATTGATTTGTCCA
Organism: Methylomonas sp. BG-2; assembly: GCF_057766305.1. NCBI lineage: Bacteria > Pseudomonadati > Pseudomonadota > Gammaproteobacteria > Methylococcales > Methylococcaceae > Methylomonas > Methylomonas sp. BG-2. The sequence goes on from NZ_JBYMAP010000094.1 coordinate 4,447, forward strand.
GCGGTCAGCAACCGATGCACAGTGCCGATAGTAATGTCGTCCTAACCTACAACGGAGAAGTATATAACTTTCCCGAGCTGCGTAACGAGTTGGAAGCCTTGGGCTACCGCTTCAGAACGCACTGCGATACCGAGGTGATACTCTACGCTTGGCAAGCTTGGGGAGAATCTTGCGTTGACCGATTGCGGGGTATGTTTGCGTTTGCATTGTGGGACAGACCGCAGCAAACGCTATTCCTTGCGCGTGATCGGTTAGGCGTCAAGCCATTGTACTACTCGCTATTGGCCAACGGGCATTTTATATTCGGTTCAGAATTAAAGGCGCTAAAGCAACATCCGTTGCTGCCAACCCGGATTGATCCGACGGCGGTCGAGGACTATTTCGGTTTCGGTTACGTGCCCGACCCTAAAACAATTTATCAGGATGTCTATAAATTGGAGCCAGGGTATTGTCTGGCTATCCGGCGCGGAGACGCACGGATTACGCCTCGGCAATATTGGGATGTGGCATTCGACTCAGGTAACTTCGGCAGCGTGGCAGCTGCCGGCGAAGAGTTGATAGAGCGGTTACGGGAGGCGGTTAAAATCCGGATGATGGCCGATGTGCCTTTGGGAGCGTTCCTGTCTGGAGGCGTTGATTCCAGTGCGGTCGTGGCTTTAATGGCTGGATTGTCTGATGACCCGGTTAACACGTGCTCAATTTCGTTCGGCGATCCGAAATTTAACGAATCGCAATTCGCGGCTCAAGTTGCCAGTCGTTATCACACTGCTCATCGGGTTGAGCAAGTCGATCCCGATGATTTCGGTCTGATCGATTGCCTATCCGGTTTGTATGACGAACCCTATGCCGACAGTTCGGCATTGCCCACTTATCGGGTCTGCGAATTGGCAAAAAAACAAGTAACGGTCGTGTTGTCAGGGGATGGTGGCGACGAAAATTTAGCGGGTTATCGTCGCTATCGCTGGCACACCTATGAGGAGCGAATGCGCTCTTTATTGCCTGACGGTTTGCGAATGCCTTTATTTTCGACCTTGGGTCGGGTTTACCCAAAACTCGACTGGGCGCCGAAGATATTCAGAGCAAAAACCACGTTGGAATCTATAGGCCGAGATTCGATGGCGGGCTATTTTCATAGCATATCGGTGTTGTCGAATGGCATGCGTCAGCAACTATTTAGTGAGCAATTGCGGAAGGAATTGCAAGGCTACGGCGCAATCGAAGTATTTCTTCGATATCGAGAAAAAGCACCGGCCGACCCTTTGTCCATGGTCCAATACTTGGATCTGAAGACCTACTTAGCCGGAGATATCCTGACCAAAGTCGACAGAGCAAGCATGGCCCACGCTTTGGAAGTCAGAGTTCCGTTGCTGGATTACAAGCTGGTGGAGTGGATGGCGAAATTGCCGCCGGACTATAAACTCAACGGTCGAGAAGGGAAGTATTTGTTTAAAAAGTCACTAGAGTCCTATCTGCCTAACGATATTCTATATCGGCCTAAAATGGGTTTTTCCGTGCCATTAAGCAGTTGGTTCAGAGGGCCTTTGAAGGAGCGTGTGCGGGAAGCGTTGCTCGGAAAAGTGCTTGAGAATACGGGTTGGTTTAATCGTTCTTACTTGGAGCATATGGTGACCCAACACCAAGCTGGTTTGCGGGATTACAGCGCGGCGATTTGGTCGCTGCTTATGTTTGAGGCGTTTCTTAGAAATGCTGGCTTTTGATGCTAGTAAACCTGTACGAGCGGGCAATAGACATTAATTGATTGATTTGCTAGAGTGTGACCCAATTCAAGTTTTTCTAAGTGGCGGTGTATTATGCGATTCGAAGAAGATGACAGCCTGATCAAGAGCGATCAACTGCAAGAGGACAAGCAAGTCATTGATCAATCTAGAAGAAAATTTGCTAAAACCGGAGTTGTGGTTCCTGTCATCCTAACCTTGGCTAATCGTCCAGCATGGGGGGGCGGTACTGGTGGCGTTGATGAATGTACTATTTCTGGGTTCCATTCAATAGGTCCGGATAAAACCGCGTACTCCGGTAACATTATCACCAACCCGGGGCCGCGTCCCCCGAAACATTATTGCGACAATCCAAGCCAGTGGCCCCTTGCCAAATGTAAACCGCATTCGAGTAAACATGAAACAGGCGCAACTCTGGAAGGGGGGGCAGGATGTCGTCGGGATAGAACTGCGACAAATTCTTGGACCTCAAATCCTACCGACACCCAAAAGGGGCAATGGAATTCAAGTGCCGTGTGGAGTAGAAGCACTCAAGCACCGAAAACGAAGAGTGAATTACGATCCAACGGACAAAATGATTACGCTACCCTAAAGCGCAACGAATCCAGCTATGGATACTACATTTTCAGTGATACCGCGTTGGGGCCTACCTCTAGTGCCAATAAAACTTTAAGTGATTGCATAAAGGAATTGGATCAAGGGGCTGATATAGGGTTGGATAACTGCATGGCTTGGTTGTTTGTCAATGCCTGCGATGGCAAACATGTGGTTGGGAGCTCGATCTCTGATGTGCAAGCCTGTTTTCGGGCGGTGAAGACCGGAGGCAAGTATAAAATTGGTGCGGTGGATTGTTCGGCCCAGGATATCGTCGATTTTTGTCATCACTTGATCGCCGACGGTTGTACGGCATAAGTAGCGGTCTTCAGGCTTTATGCTCTGGCGAGTAGTTGGAGAAGCCTATTGCGTGGATTGGGGTGATGGTGTTGTGATTTATCATCGCAATTCAGGGACTACGTTTGTGTTTGAATCGGTCCCGTTAATACTGATTCAGCGATGTTTTCTACCTGAGCCTTTTAACCAATCGATGCTTGAAGGCCTCATTGGAAATCTCGACTTATCGGATAACTCTCACGACAAATCAGGATATTTGGAAAGCCTGATACAGGTACTGTCCCAAAAAGAACTGATTGAGCCGGTAAATTGAGATTACAGCATTTGCCCTTCCGGGAGATTCGTAGCCGATTGCGAAATACTGGTTTGAATTTGCAGCTCGGCCCGTTTTGCTTTTCCATCACAACCAAATTGGCTTCAGTAGCCAAAAGTCTTTCGATTTTGTATGCCGATTTCGAAGTTTTGGATAGTGGTGTGTTCGTTGATTTCCCGGTATCGGTTGCTTCTGGGCACAATTGGCCTAGGTCGATCAGGAAAGTCGCCGAATTCCATTTCGACAGCTATGCGCCCTTCAATCCTTTGCCGCTACAACATGCCCCGGCTTTGATCGAATGGGGGATGAATTGGTGTGTATCCAGTCAAATTAATACTTTTTTAATAATTCATGCCGCTGTTATAGAGAAAGGTGGCTACGCGGTTGTGTTGCCTGCACCGCCGGGATCCGGAAAAAGTACATTGACCGCTACTTTGATACAAGAAGGCTGGCGGTTGTTATCGGACGAATTGACGTTGGTTGACCCGGTGACTTTCCGCGTGCAACCCTTCCCCCGTCCCGTTAGCTTAAAGAACCAGTCCATTGAAATTGTCGCCAAACGTTATCCGGATCTCAAGTTCGGCCCATTGTCGACGGATACCGCCAAAGGCACTGTTTGTCACCTTAAGCCACCCGAAATGAGCGTCAGGCGACAGGGCACGTCCTGTCCGATTGCTTGGATCATTTTTCCAAAATATGAAGCCGGCGCCGCGACCGAGTTTACGCCAAAGCCAAAGTCCTTAACTTTTATTGATGTTGCGGATAATGCCTTTAATTTTAGTCGGTTAGGAGACGCGGGATTTTACGCTTTGCGCAACGTATTGGATCGGGCTAACTGCTACCAGTTACGCTATAGCAGCCTAGAGGATGCTGTTCAAATTTTCGACCAACTTAAGGTTGCCGAATGAGTTTTGAATGGCCCTTGTTGGTCAAGGTAATCAACAATCAGGTGTCTTTTGCCGAATTGTCCTTATCCGAATGGGGATTATTAGTCAGGCAGGCGCGTGCCTCCATGCTACTGGCTAAGCTGGTTCATTGGGTGGAAGGTCGTGGCGGACTGGACAAGATTCCGGAAGCCGCTCAGCGGCATCTGATCTCCGCAAAATGTTTTTCCGAAAAACAAAGCAGTGACCTGTTTTGGGAAATACGCCAGTTACAGAAAGTAGCCCGGCAGCTGGGGTTTCCTTTAATCTTGTTGAAAGGCGCCGCATATGTAGTGGCTGAACACCCCGCCGCGAGAGGTAGAGTCTTTTCAGACATTGATCTACTCGTTCCCCATGAAAACATAGGCTCCGCCGAGAAGCGTCTGATGATACACGGTTGGCTGGGTGGGCAGAATGGCGCTTACAATGAACGCTATTACCGGCGTTGGATGCATGAAATTCCGCCGATTAGGCACCTGTCCAGGGGCAGTGTCATTGACCTGCACCACAATATACTGCCGATAACGTGTAAGGATTGTCCCGATGCCGGACTACTATTAGCCGACGCGCGTGCGCTGGAGAAATTCGATGGATTGGCGGTATTGTCCCCTGTCGATCAAGTGATACATAGCGCGGTTCATCTGTTCTATGACGGTGAATTGGAACACGGTTTACGCGACTTGGTCGATTTAGACGCGCTGATTCGCGGGCTGGGTGAAGAGCAGGCCCGACTGATTTCGCGTTCTTCCGAGTTGGGGCTGACGAGGCCGGTCCTTTACGCATTGCGTTACTCGACTACAATACTCGGTACACCGCTGGCGGACGAAGTACATCGGCAAATTCAAGAGCTGATGCCCGCAAAGGCAAGAATGGCGGTGATGGATTTCTTGTTCATTCGCGCGTTGATGCCGGTTCATCCAAGTTGCACAGACCGTTGGACAGGTTTGGCCCGTAACGTTTTGTTTTTGCGGGCGCACTGGCTAAAAATGCCGTGGTATTTGCTATTGCCCCATTTGACTATCAAGGCCTGGATGCGCCTAACCGGCAAAGAGAAGCACTGAGTCTGTGCTTTCATTTCATGGCGAGTCGGCTTGATAGTCTTAAACGAAAACCTTCTCGACATGAAAATCTTACATATCCTGGACCACTCTATTCCGCTACACAGCGGCTACACCTTTCGCACCCGAGCGATACTCGAACAGCAGCGCAAGCTGGGTTGGCGCACTTTTCATGTCACGTCCGCCAAGCATCTGGCTCCCGGTAGCGATTTCGAGACGGTGGATGGCTTGGATTTTTATCGCTCCCCCCAGCCGCATGGGTTACTGGCAAAATTGCCGGTTATAAACCAATGGGCTATCGTCCAGACTCTGACGCGGAGATTGGACGAGATTATTCCAGAAATTCGACCTGATATCCTACATGCCCATTCTCCGGCACTAAACGGCATGGCGGCTTTGAAAATGGCGAAAAAATATCGATTGCCGTTGGTATACGAATGCCGGGCATTTTGGGAAGACGCCGCCGTCGATCACGGTACGACCGAGGAAGGCAGTTTGCGCTATCGAGTTACCAAAGCGCTGGAAACATATGTGTTTCAGAATGCCAGTGCAGTGACGACGATTTGCGAAGGACTCCGCAACGACATTATCGGACGAGGTATTTCGGCCGAAAAAATTACCGTGATTCCCAATGCGGTCGATATCGAAAAATTCAGTTTCGGCGATGCCGCCGAGCCGGCGCTACTTGATCAACTTGGCCTGACTGGAAAAATCGTACTCGGATTCATCGGTTCGTTTTATGCGTACGAGGGTTTGTTGCTGTTACTGGATGCTTTGCCGGAGATTGTCCGGCAGCGGCCGGAGGTCCGGTTGCTGTTGGTTGGCGGCGGTCCGCAACAGGCAGAGATCGAACAGAAAATTCAAGCTTTGGGACTGGCCGACTGGGTCGTGATGCCGGGGCGGGTCCCGCATGATCAGGTGCAACGGTACTACAATTTGGTCGACATTTTCGTCTATCCCAGATTATCGATGCGACTGACCGATCTGGTTACGCCCTTGAAACCGCTGGAAGCAATGGCGCAAGGTCGTTTGTTGGTCGCCTCCGACGTCGGCGGCCATCACGAATTGATCGAAGATCGGCGGACCGGCTATTTGTTTAGCGCTGGCGACCAAGCAGCCTTGGCCTCGACCGTTTTGGAAGCCTTGGCCGACCGATCGCATTGGGATGACATTCGCCGGGCCGGTCGGCACTATGTCGAACAAATCCGCAACTGGCAAACCAGCGTGGCTCGTTATCGAGCCGTGTACGCCGGATTGATGCGGGATGGGCATGGCGCGGACTGAACCCAGACTGGTGGTTTTCAGCAGTCTCTACCCCAGTCAGGTGCGTCCGAATGCTGGTGTTTTTGTCCGCGAGCGCATGCGCAGGGTCGCAACGCACTGCGCGCTGGTGGTGGTCGCGCCGGTACCCTGGTTCCCGTTCCAGGGTTTGATCCGTAAATTCAAGCCCGATTATCGTCCACAACCGGCCGCTTGCGAGCGCCAGGACGGTATCGACGTCTATTTTCCGAGGTTTTTGTCCTTGCCGGGCTTAGGCCGCCGGTGGGATGGCCTGATGATGGCGCTGGGCAGTTATCCGACCTTATACCGCTTGTCCCGCAACTTTGGATTTAATCTGATCGATGCGCACTTTGCCTATCCCGACGGCTACGCGGCAGGATGGCTGGGCCGTTGCTTCAAGGTCCCGGTTACGATCACGCTACGTGGCACCGAAGTTCCGTTGTCCAAAATCCCCAGTCGGCGCGTGCGTCTGTTGGCCGCGCTTCGTAGTGCCAGTCGGGTGTTCTCGGTGTCCGAATCACTTAAACGACACGTCGTTGACATCGGCGCCGAAGCCGAGAAAATTTTGGTGGTGGGGAACGGCGTTGACACGAGCGTGTTCTATCCGCTGGATAAAATCGCGGCCCGCGAGAATTTTCAAATTGATGCCGATGCCCCGGTGCTGATTTCAGTGGGCGGCTTGGTTGATCGCAAAGGGTTTCACCGAGTCATCGAAATATTGCCGGCGTTGCTGGCAAAATATCCGAGGCTACGCTATCTCATCGTTGGCGGCGGCAGTCCCGAGGGCAATATCCGCGAGCGTTTGCAGAAACAAGTCGCCGAATTGGGGCTGGCTGAACAGGTACGCTTCCTCGGCGCGATGCCCACGGTCGCGTTGAAGGAGGCTCTGGCCGCCGCCGACGTTTTTGTGTTGGCAACGGCTAACGAAGGTTGGGCCAATGTGTTCTTGGAAGCAATGGCTTGCGGTTTGCCGATTGTAACCACCGATGTTGGCGGCAATCGCGAGGTGGTTTGCGACCGGAGTTTGGGTCAGGTGGTACCGTTCGGCGATCGCGATGCCTTGCTGGAGGCACTCGATGCCGCGCTAGGGCGCGATTGGGACCTCAACGCGATTCTGAGCCATGCCGCCAATAATGCCTGGGATCAACGCGTCGCCGCACTGGTGGCGGAATTCAACCAATTGGTAAATCGATCATGAGCCTTTACACCTCGCTGTGCGCCTCCCTGCTGTTTCCACTACACGAAGCGCTAAAAAAACACAGTACCGTTAGGGTGCGTAAGGCAATGGAGCGTAGCCAGTGGTTGGGCGTGGACGAAATTCGCCAAGCTCAGGTCAAGGATTTGACGAGATTTCTAACCGATATTGGTCAGCATGTGCCTTATTACCGGGCATTGTTCGCGGAGCTAAACTTCAATCCTGCGCAAGTCGCCAATTTAGAGGATTTAGCTCGCCTGCCCTTGTTGGACAAACCGGCGATACGCGCCAATTTAAATGCGATGCGCGCGGATGATGCCGAGGGTTTGGCTCGCTTCAATACCGGTGGGTCGAGCGGCGAGCCGTTGATTTTTTATATCGGTCATCGGCGGGTCAGTCACGACGTGGCCGCCAAATGGCGAGCCACCCGTTGGTGGGGTGTCGATATTGGCGATCCGGAAGCGGTGATATGGGGTTCGCCGATCGAGTTGGGCGCACAGGATAAAATTCGGCTGATTCGCGACAAGTTGTTGCGGACCCATTTAATACCGGCTTTCGAGATGTCTCAAGAAAAGCTGGACGGCTTCGTAGCCAGGATACGGCAAATCCGGCCGAAAATGCTGTTCGGCTATCCGTCGGCGTTGGCGCATATCGCCAGCCACGCGGAAAAGCACGGTGTGGCAATGAACGATTTGGGCATCAAGGTGGCGTTCGTCACCTCCGAGCGCTTGTACGATTATCAGCGCGACAAAATCCAAACAGTTTTCGGTTGCCCGGTTGCCAACGGTTACGGCGGCCGCGATGCCGGTTTCATCGCCCACCAATGTCCCGAAGGCGCGATGCACATCACTGCGGAAGACATCATCGTCGAGATTGTCGACAAACAAGGCAAGCCGCTACCCAATGGCGAGCTGGGCGAAATCGTCGTTACCCATTTGGCGACGCGCGATTTTCCGTTTCTCCGCTACCGCACCGGCGACATGGGTATCCTGTCGGACAAAACTTGCATTTGCGGTCGGGGGTTGCCGTTGCTCGAGGATATACAAGGACGCACCACCGACTTCGTGGTGGCGCGGGACGGCACCGTGCTGCACGGTCTGGCCTTGATTTACGTGTTGCGCGATTTAGAAGGTGTGGATGCCTTTAAGATTACGCAAGACAGTCTGGATAAGACCAGCGTGCAAATTGTCAAGACCGACGCCTACCGAGCCGAATCCGAACAGCGCATCGTCACTGAATTTAAAAAGCGATTGGGCGAAACGGTCAATGTCGCGATCGAATATACCGATTACATACCCAAGGAACGTTCCGGTAAATTCCGGTACGTTATCAGCCACGTCAAGCCTTAATCAAGCAACATGACAAAATTCGCGGGATGGGTGGGCAGCGCGCCCTGGAACGAAAGCGCTGTCGCGAGTCTGATGGAGTTGGTCGGCCCGGCCGGGTCGGCTTTCGATTTTCAATACGACGGTCATTTCGGCTTGGCCAGTCAATTGCCGGTGCTGCTTCGAGAAGATGGCATCTTGTTGTGCGCTTTGAAGGCGACGGCTTCTCCAGCGTATTTGCGGGAAGTCTTGGCGTGGTATCGGCGGCACGGCGTCGGGTTATTCGATGGTAATCACCCCTGCGACGGCGTGGTTCTGATCGACAGTGCCCGCCGTTTGTTGTTGGCAGCCATGGATCCGATCGGCTTGAGTCAGGTTTATTACGCGGTTACCGATTCCGCGATCGTGTTTGGTTCCAGTGCCGATTTCGTGGTTCGCCATCCGGCGGTCGAAAACGAAATTTCGGCGCAGGCTATTTACGATTACGTCTATTACCACCACTGCCCCAGCCCCAACACGATCTACACCCAGGTTAAGAAGTTGGAAGGCGGCCAGCAATTGAGTTTCGAAGACGGCAAACTGGAACTGCGGCGTTATTGGTTGCCGACGTTCAATGAGTCCGCGCTCGATTTACGGCGGGCCGGCGAGGACTTGAAATCCGGTTTGATCGATACCGTGCGAGGCATGGTCGCTAGCGAAGACGATACCGGCGCATTTTTAAGTGGCGGCCTGGATAGTTCCTGCGTGGCCGGCGCGTTGGCCAAGGTGTTTCCTGGAAAGGCCAAGACCTTTTCGATGGGTTTTCCGGTCGAGGGTTACAACGAAATCGAGTACGCCAACATGGCGGTCAAACATTTCAATACCCGCCAGCACGAGTATTACGTGACGCCGGAAGACACCGTCAATGCCGTCCCGATGATTGCCGCGTATTACGATGAGCCGTTCGGCAACTCTTCAGCGTTGGCCGCCTACTACTGCGCGAAGTTGGCCAAGGACAACGGCATCAAGCGCTTGTTGGCCGGCGACGGCGGCGATGAGATCTTCGCCGGCAACGAGCGCTACGCCAAGCAGATGTTGTTCGAGCATTACCATCGGCTGCCAAAATCGGTCGGCGCCGGCTTGGAAGGGTTGTTGAATGGATTGCCGGCTGGATTGGCGAATAGTAAATTGCCGTTCAAGGCCAAACGCTATATCGAGCAAGCCAAGGCTGCGATGCCGGATCGATTGCAGGATTACAACTTTTTGCACCGTCATGCCGCTACCGATATTTTTGTCGGCGATTTTCTGGCGCAAATCGATACCGCGGAGCCGCTGCAACTGTTACGGGACAATTATTGGCGCCCGGAGCGGGCCAGCACCTTGAACAGAATGCTGTATATGGACTGGAAAGCCACGCTGCACGACAACGATTTGGTCAAGGTCAACCGGATGTGCGAACTGGCTGGCGTTGAAGTGTGCTATCCGCTGTTGGATAGCCGCATCGTCGAGCTGTCCTGCCAAATACCGTCCACGGCCAAATTGCGCGGCCAAAAATTGCGTTGGTTTTACAAGCAGGCGATGGCCGATTTTCTGCCGGGCGCGATCATCAACAAACCCAAGCACGGCTTCGGCCTGCCGTTCGGCATCTGGCTGAAGGACCATCAACCGCTGAAGGATTTGGCTTACGATGCGATCAATGCATTGAAGAAGCGCGGTTATTTCAAGCCGGAATTCCTCGATCATGCCATTGCGATGCATCAAAGCATACACGCGGCTTACTACGGCGAACTGATCTGGATTTTGATGATGTTGGAGCTGTGGTTCGCCGGCAAACAAAATGCGTGATGCTCGCGGTGAAACCAGTGACAAAAAACGTCAGTTTTCGACTTTGAACGATGGAGTAAGGCTTGCCGATTTTATGTAGGTTGCTGGTTGGCTGGACGGTCGAGGACGGAGTTGTTGTTAACCTATTGAAATTATTTTATTAAGTATTGCTAGGTGTTTTGCGCTCTCAAAATTCCGTTCTGGCATAAGTCTTGTATTAGCTATTGCGTTCGTTATTAATTCAAACAGAGAGATACCGCTATGAACACTCAAATGCGTAAAGCACAACAAGGTTTTACCTTGATCGAACTGATGATCGTCGTTGCGATCATCGGTATTTTGGCCGCTATCGCGATTCCGGCTTATCAAGACTACACGGTCAGATCCAAAGTGTCCGAAGGTCCAAGTTTGGCATCCCCAGCGTTGACCGCGGGCGGTGTGGCGTGTAGCGATGGCACCTTGGGTACCGAAAGTACCACCAATTTAAGTTTCGGCTTGTCCACAAGCTCCCAAATTCACGGTAAATACGTTCAATCAGTTAATATTAGTTCTGCTACGTCAGGTACCGCTACAGTGGTGATCACGTATACGCAGATCGGTACTGCGGTTTCTTCTGGTGATACATTGACTTACAGAGGGGCTTGCAACCAGGGTACCGGTATGCAATGGTCTATTGACACCAGCACGTCAGCTTCGTCGCTGAGTTCAAAATACCATCCTAAAACAT
>NZ_JBYMAP010000095.1:0-15635 GCF_057766305.1 Methylomonas sp. BG-2
CAAATGCGTTAACGCTGGATAATAAAACCGGATTGATATGGAAGCGATGCCCCGAAGGTCAAACTTGGAACAGCCAAGCGTGTACGGGTTCCGCGCTTGAATTTAATCGACATGAAGCCGCTGATTACGCGGCAAGGCAAAGCGGCTGGAGGATGCCCACGCTCAAAGAGCTGAGCAGCCTGTTGGATGTAACCTTGGATCGACCGTTCCTGGATGAATTTGCGTTTCCCGGTGCAAACGCTAGATTATTTTGGTCGTCTTCGCTTTCGGAACAGAATCAAGGCACTTGGAGCGTATCTTTTTTCAGCGGCGATATTCATGACTACGGCACCGACGTGCCTGGAGCAATTCGTTTGGTTCGTTGATTTCCTATCCGCATAAACCATGGCTGCCAGTTGTATCGGCCCTCTCTCTTCCCGATTGCATCACTACCAACGCAAGCAATTCGGTGTTTGCCCGCGGCTCCCGTTGCCGGACTGTCAGCCGAAGGTCGCGCCGCCATCGACCACGAGATCCTGCAAGGTGATATGCCCGGCCGCATCCGACAGCAAAAAGGCGACCGCGTCGGCAATGTCGGCCGGTTGCGCCAGCTTGCCGAGCGGAATGCCAAGCCGGTGTTGCTCCAGGCACCCGGCAATGATCCGTTCCGCGCTGCCGGCACCGCTAAGCCAGTAACGGCGCTGCATTTCAGTTTCAGTGGAGCCCGGCGAGACCAGGTTACATCGTATCCCATATTCCGCCAGTTCCAGCCCAAGACAGCGCATATAGTGGGCGGCAGCGGCCTTAGAGGCGGCATAGGCCGCCATGCCGACGCGCGGCGTCGATGCTGCGTTGGAGCCGACCGTGACGATGCCGCCGCGCCGCCGTTGCCGCATCCGCTGCGCAACCGACCGGCTCAGCGCAAACACGCCATGGGTGTTGACCGCGAAACTCTGCAGCCAATCGGCGTCGGTAAGCTCTAGCGCGCTACCGGGATACAGTACGCCAGCCACATTCACCAAATACTCTATCGCGCCGAATTCGGATTCGACCGACGCCACCGCCGCTTCGATGGCCGCCCAATCGCGCAAATCCAGTTCCAGCGGATGTAAGCCCGGCAGTAGCGCGCAGCTTGCGCGCAAGGCCACAGCGTCGAGGTCTGCGGCGGCCACCGTAAGCCCATGACCGGCCAGGGCGGCGGCAACCGCGCGGCCTATGCCCTGGGCCGCGCCGCTCACCAACGCCACGCCGGGACGCAACCCGAAGCGGGAGCCGGCGGGTGTGCTACGGCTCATTCCGCAACCTCGCTGACGGTTGAACCTTGCCCCACCACCGAAGCCGCCACTACACTGGGCCGGGAAGTGCCGGATTGGCGGCTTAGCCAAAACAACAAGCCTAAGGTCAGCAATGTCACGCCGGCGGCCAGCCAACCGACGCGCTCGAAGCGGTATAAGCCGACCGTGGCGCCGGTCGTCATCATCCCGCCACACAGAGCCGCCAAACCCGACGCGGCTTCGGTACTGGCCGTATTGATAGCCAGATAACGGCCGCGCAGCGGCGGCGGCACCCGGCTAACCAGCCAAGCGGACGCCGGAATCGCCCGCGTCGATGTCACAACCATAAACAGGGTAAACGCCAAAGCGGTGTGCGGAAGCGGCACCGGATCGAGTCCGGTCAGCCATAGATGTGGAACGATGCTGACGAGCATCAATCCCGCCAATACGCGGCCCGCGCCGTAACGGTCCGCGGCCCGGCCGACGGCTCGGGCCGCGGCAAAGGTCGCCAAACCGGCACCGAGATAGAGCACGGATAGCTCCGGCAGCGTGACGCCCAGGCTGCCGTTCAAATGCGCCCCCAGATAAGGCACGATTAAAAAACCGGCGAAGACGATACCGAAACTCAACAGCCAGCCCAGCGCCAGGCTCGGCGTAAAAAGTCCGGTATCAGCGCCGGCGGCGGCAGGCGCCGACGGCAAAGCCCGGCGCAATATCAGCCACCAACCGGAGGCCAACGCCGCCACCGCAAAGAACGGCACTCGCCAACCGCCCAGCGACGCCAGCCACAAGCCGGACGGCACCCCGATCACCGCGCAAATGCCGAATGCCGACATGACCCCGCCTATCGCTTGTCCGCGCTGCTCCGGCGCGATACGGTCGGCAATCAGCGCCATCATCGATGCGCTCAACAAGCCGGCGCAAGCGCCCGTCAGCGCTCGCGCCGCCAGCAAAACCCCGAATCCGTCCGCCAGACCGCAGGCCAAGGTCGCAACAACAAAACCGGCATACAACAGCAACACGCTACGCTTGCGATCGCCGCGATCCAGCAGCCGCCCTCCGGCCAGGCTGGCCGAAGCCGAGGCTAAAGTGTAAACACCGACCACCCAGCCGAACTGCGCCGGCCCGATATCGAAATCGCTCATCAACGCCGCACCCAGCGGCATCAGCACCATGTAGTCGAGTAACAGCGTGAACTGAAGGACCGCGAACAGCCGCACCAAGCGCCGTTCGGCATCCAACGCCGGGACTCGGATTGTAGGCTTTACCGATGCCGCCGCCCGCTGCGGCAACGGCCGTGGAACCGGTAACGGCCAATCGGCCGGCCGAACCGGCACAACGACCGGGTTGCCGTCCGGCGCCTGTAGCACATAACTGTCGATGCCGTAGAGACTTCGCATCAGGGCCCGATCCAACACATCGGATGGCGGGCCGCAGGCCGCAAGTCGGCCACTGTCCAACGCGACCAGCCAATCCGCGTGGCGCGCCGCGACCAGATCGTGCATGACCACAACGACGGTCCGGCCCGCATCCGCCAAGACTCTGAGCAGTGCGAACAATTCCAACTGGTGGCCGGGGTCGAGCATACTGCCCGGCTCGTCCAGCAATAGTACCGGCGTCGCTTGGGCCAGCAGCATTGCCATCCAGGCCCGTTGGCGTTGGCCGCCGGATAAGACATCCAGCGGCTGTCCGGCAAGCTCGGTCAAATCGGTCAAAATTAAGGCTTCGCTCACACTGTCCGCATCCTCATCCGACCATTGCCGCAACCATTTCCGGTGCGGATGCCGGCCGAGCGCTACCAATTCCTCGACCCGCAAACCGGACGGCGCTGACGGAAACTGCGGTAAAAAGCCGACGCGCCGCGCCAACTCTGACGGCGGCATCCGTGGCAACGGTTCGTCGTCCAAGTAAATATGTCCGCTGCCCGGCCGATGCAAACCGGCCAGACAGCGCAGCAGCGTACTTTTGCCGCAGCCGTTGGCGCCAACGATGGCGGTAATGCGTCCGGCCGGTATCAACAGGCTAAGGTCGCTTAGCACCGGCTTATTGCCGTAACCGGCGGACAGATTGTCGACTCGAAATTCGGCCATCATGCAGCTCCGTGCGGCTCCGGCCGCATCAACAACCAAAGTAAAAACGGTCCGCCCAACAGGCCGGCGACAACGCCCACCGGAATTTCGACCGCCGCTGCCGATATCCGCCCGAGCAAATCGGCACTCGCAACCAATGCGGCGCCGATCGCGGCCGCCGTCCAGAATAACGCTTGCCCTTCCGACGCCAAGCGCCGCGCCAAGGTCGGGGCGGCAATCGCCACGAATCCGATCGGCCCGCCGATGCTGGCGGCAACGCCGGCCAGTCCGGACGCCGCCAGCAATACCGCCAAGCGCAACCGGCCGGGACGCACGCCGAGGCTGCGCATGCTGTCGTCATGCAAACCCAACAGTGTCAGCTTCAATGCCAACGGCCAGCTTGCGGCCATCAGCATTAACAACAACGCGGCGGCAACCCCGACCTGAGGCCAACCGCGGCCGCTAAGACTGCCCACGCTGATGGCGTAGAGACCCGCGGCATGAAACGCCGGTAGCGTCGCTAATGCAAACTCGAATCCAGCCCGCAACAAACCGGCAACGCCCAAGCCCACCACCAACACCCGGTAACCGCGACTGCCGACACCGCCCGCCGCCAAGACCACCAACCCGGCCGTCAGCAGCGCTCCGGTCAATCCACACCACCAAGGCCCCAGCAAACCGGCGGGACTCAGCACCAAACTCAGCGCCAATGCCAATAGTGCGCCGTCATTCAGTCCCAGTACGTCCGGCCCCGCCAGCCGATTGCGCGCCAAGGCTTGCAACAACGCGCCGGCCGCGCCGAGACCGATGCCCACGACGAATGCCGCACACAGGCGCGGCAATCTGATTTGGGTGAGCAAAGTGGTACGCCAAACCGGTCCGTTGCCGCTCAAACCGTCCAGCAATTGCACCGGACTCAAACCCGGCTGGCCCGCTGCCAGCTCGGCGTACGCCAGCGCCAACAGCAGGAGCGGCAGACCGCTACGCGAGAACGCAATCATCGCTCCGCTCCGTGCGGGCTAAAGCCAAGGTTAGGTTCTCGATGCACGATCCAGATCAACAACGGCGCGCCGATCAGCGCCAATACCGCGCCGACCGGCGCTTCGAAAGGTGCGATAGCCAGTCGGGCGGCCAAATCGGCCGCCATCATCACGATGCTGCCCAACGGAATCGCGTAAGCAAGTTGGGCTTTCAGCGAGACGCCGGCCAGCGCTCGAGCGCAATACGGTGCGAGTAATCCCAAAAACGAAATAGGGCCCGCCAGCGCTACCGAAGTACCGCTCAACAGCGCAACGGCGCCGACGGCGCAAACCCGGACAGTCGCGGGACGATAGCCGAGCGCGCTGGCCAGTTCGTCGCCCAAGACCAGCGCCGATAGCGGCCGCACCAGAGCGACAGCCGCACATAAACCAAGGCCGATCAAAACCAATCCCGGCGCGAGCAGTCCTGCGTGCGGGTGAGCCAGCGAGCCGAGCAGCCAGAAACGGAACCGGTCCAAGTTGGCGCTACCGGCCAACGCAATCCAGGCTGTCGCACTCTGACAGGTAGCCCCAAGGGCCAATCCCGCCAACACCATGCGTAGCGGCGACATGCGGCCTCGCCCGGCGCCGGCCAAAAAGAGTACCAGCGCGCAACCGGCCAAGGCGCCGGTCAGCGCCCAGCCGATTTGATCGGCGGGTCCCGATTCTCCCAACCAAGCAATCCCGCCCGCCACGCCCAAGGCCGCGCCGCTATTCACACCCAGCAAACCGGTGTCGGCCAGCGGATTGCGGGTCGCCGCCTGCAACAACACCCCGGCCGCGCCGAGTGCCGCACCGAGCGCCACGGCCTTCAACAGCCTCGGCAGGCGCAAGTCCACCAGTACCAATTGGGCATGTGCGTCCGCCGCGCGGCCCAGCAACCAGTCGAGGCCGTCTTGCCAATTCACTTCCCCGGGGCCCAGGCTCATTGTGGCTAAGGCCAACGCCAGTGCCGCCGTCAACAGCAGAGCGTAACCGGTTCCAGCTTTGTAAACGGCCATGCTCATAAGCTGTTGCCGCGCCCGGCAAAAGCCGCTTCGATATCGTCCAGTACCGCTTGCGCCGCCACCGGCCCGCCAACGACCGTCCACAACGCCGCATCGACCTCGCGCACGCGACCCGTTTGGACGGCGCGCAGTTCGGCGAAAGCCGGCTCGTCGCGCAAGGCGGCCACGCCGCGCGGATCGGGCGAAAAGTTGCCGATGAATAGCCAATCGCCGTCGATATCCGCCAGCATTTCCCGGCTCAATGGCGGTCCATGTCCGGCGCCCGCTTGGCGTTGGGCCGGCGGTCTGGTCAAATCGAGATCGGCCAATACCCGTCCGGCAAAAGCTTCGCCGAGCATATACATTGGACCGTTAGGCGTCAGGCGAACGATGCTGACCGATTCGCCGCGGTGCCCGCTCAGCGCCGCGCGCAACTTGCCGACCCGCGCCCGGTAAGCCTGCAACAACGGCTCGCAGGCTTGTGGCCGCCCCAACGCGACGGCAATCCGCTGCAGGCTGTCTTGCCAGGGTTCGCCGGGATAAAAACTGACCACCGTCGGCGCGATCGCCGCCAATTGCTCCAGCATAGCCGGATCGCTTTGGCCGCCGGCCAGGATCAGATCCGGTTGCAGCGCGACAATCCGATCCAGCGAGGGTTGGGCAAAATCGCCGACGCTGGCTACCGCACCGGTATATTTTTCCAGATAAGCCGGCGGCCGGTCACTGCCACGGCCGTTGACGGCTCCCGCCGGAGTGACCTGGAGCGCCAACGCCGCATCCAAATCCAATTCGCTCAGTACCACAACCCGTTGCGCGGTCGCGGGCACTGCCACCTTGCGGCCGTAAGCGTCGGCGATTTCGCGCGCCGTTACCGGCGGTGCGCTGGTTTGCTGTTCCCGCCCGCAAGCCCCGAGCGCCAAAATCAACGCCAGTAAGGCGCCAGCCGCAGCGGTTTTCATCGGCACGCCTCCAGCGAGCGATGCCGCTCGTCGTGGTACTGTTCTTCGCTACGGCCCCGCCGCCAGTACGGCACGGCATACATCGCAGACAACGGCAAGCCGCGCTCCCGCAGCAGATGGGCTCTGATGGCCAACACCGCGTCGTTTTCTCCGGCTACGGTGGCAAACACATCGGCTCCGGCCGGCCACTGAGTTCGGCGGACGGCCGCCGCCAAGCCGGAAGCCGCATGCGAATGCAACCAATACAGCGTCAGCCCAGGCGGATGTTGCAAACTCAATTGGTCGGCAACATCGGCGATCTCGATCAATGCCGCACCCACGGCCGAAGCCGGCAAGGCTTCGAGTACCGCGGCGATTGCCGGTAACGCGGACAAATCGCCGGCCAACAGATGAAACTCTGCCTCCGGTCGAAATAAGCGGGGTCCGCCGACGCCGACCAAACCGACGCTGTGGCCGATTTCGGCACGGCTTGCCCAGCGCGAGCCCGGACCCGCGCCGTGAATGACGAAATCGATATCCAGCGTGCGCTGGCGCAGATCGGCGCGGCGCAGGCTATAGGTCCGCGCTATCGGGTTGTTTTCGGCGGAAGACGCCGGATCGCAGTTGGCCGATTGAGCCGAGAGCGGCGTATCGCCCGCGATAGCCGGCAGCAACAACTTGAGGTGAGCGCCCGGACCGGCGTCGGCCAAGTCTTGCGGATCCGTGGCCTGAAACCGGATGCGGCGCAGATTCCGGCTCAGACTGAAGGTATCCCGCACTGTCAGTTGCCGAAGGCGGCGATGTCGGTTGCGTTCTGAATCGGACATGGTCATGCGCGTTCTGGTGTTGTGAGTGGAGTGCGGCCACGGATTATACGGGCCGCAACCGGCCGACACGCCGCGCATCCGGCGGATTGACCGCCGCGCAAATCCTTCCGCGCGTTACGCAAAACCCGGCCGGCTCCGCAACAGTAATTCGCTGGGCGCGACGCCGAACTGGCGACGAAATGCCGTGGCAAAATTCGCGGCATTGGTATAGCCGGCGATGTGTGCTGCTTCGCCGACGCTGACCCCGTCGCGCTCCAATACGCGACGCGCTTCTTCCAGCAAGCGGCGGCGCTGGTATGCAAATACGCTGGAACCGGTGTATTGCCGAAAATAGCGTTGCAAGGTACTGGGACTCATCCCAATCCGGTCGGCCAACGCCTGCATCGACCAGCCGTCGCCTTCACCGCTATCGAGAAATGCACGGAATTCGGCCAAGCGCCGCCGCTCGCGCGGCCGCAATCCCGAAGACTCGCGGGTGTCTACGCTGGATAAGGCGGCCAGAGCCTCCGCGGCGATGTCCAGGCAACGACTCTCCAACGATAAATTCATCAGCGGTGCGGTCGACCCGCACAACTCGAACAGGCTGCCCGCCAAGGCCTGCAACCGCGCCGACAAGCGCCATTGCTGCACGGCAAGATGCGTGCCGCGTAAACGCGCCAACCCCGGATGGCCAGCCAAAACGTCTTCGTGATCCGCCAACCAGCGCTGGCCCAATGCCAGACTCACCACCCGCCTGCGCGCGCCCGGCCGCAATCGCCGAATAAATTGTTCCCGCCGTGTCAAGCCGAGGATCAAACCTTCCCGGCCGCCGCTTCCGCCACGGCCGCCCAACTGAAAGCGCCGACCGCCGTAAGAGACATCGGCCTCGCCGTACAACGGCAGTACCAACAACAAGCCCGGCTGCAACACGTCGTTGACTTCCAAATCCAGTTCGTCCCTGACATCGGCGGCATACAGCGACAAGTCCGGCCGCAATTGCAATTCCCGAAACCGGCCGCTGATCACCGGCGGACCGCCGGTAACCGCGCCGCCCGGCTCGGCCAAACCCGGCCTGGTCAAGTCGGAACAGTCGATTTTGGGCGAAACGATGGGCTGAGTTCGATTCATAGGCATTTTCCAATTAATTCCATGCAAACCCCGGCTGAGGCGGCGTCTGCGCGGCCCGCAAAGCAATCTGCTTCCGCCGCAAACGCGCAAACCGGCTTTGGACCGGATAATAGCAAACACCAAACGTTAATGTAAATCATTCTTATTTACGGCGAACCATGAAAACTCACCCATTTTTTTGCGCTAGAAATCCCCTCCAGTTAACCGCACTTGCATTGATTGCGGCGCACCAGCCGCAGGCGAACGCAGCCGAAGCGGACTCCGATCGATCAATAGTGATGGAAACCGTCAAAGTCACGGAGAAGCGAGCCAAATCGAACCCGGCGACCGAGCAGGTCGAAGACACGCCGTCGACATCGATCAAAGACGTCTTCGAGAAAAACATTTCAGTCGGCGTTGGCGGCCCCACCCAAAGCGCGCAAAAGGTTTACGTTAATGGGATCGAGGAAACCAACCTCAACGTGCAGATTGACGGTGCCAGACAATCCAATAATCTTTGGCACCACAACGCCAACCTGCTGCTCGATCCCGGCATGTTAAAGGCCGTGACTGTAGACGCCGGTGTCGCCGCAGCCGACGCCGGTCCGGGGGCGCTGGGCGGTTCGTTGCGGTACGAGACCAAGGACGTCGACGACCTGTTGACCACCGGCAGAGATTACGGCGCTTTTCTTGGCGGCGGCTTCGCCAGTAATTTGGATACCTTTACCAAATCCGGCGCGGCCTACGGGCGCAGCCAAGGCGTCGAAGCCTTGGGTTATGCCTCCCATGCCGAAGGCGGCAATTACGACGCCGGCAATGGCGACCCGGTGCAAGGCACCGGCACCAATCTGCTCAGCGCCTTGGGTAAAGTCGCTTATACCGCGGCTGGCGGCCACCGCTTCGAAGCGTCGGCCCAACATCTGGCCGACGACGAGATTAGACCGTTCCGGGCCAATTTCGCCGCCGTGCGCGGACGTACCTTATTGTCGGAAAACATCTTCAAACGCAGCACCGCCAATTTCAAATACAGCAACCGTCAACCCGGCAAATTCTACGATCCGGAAATCCGTTTCTATTACAACGATACCGCCCTGTCGCGTCCCAACGCCAACGGCGGATTCCGGCCCGGATATTTCGACTCCGCCATCGAGAGCTTCGGCGCCACCGCCCAAAATCGATTCGCTACCCCACTCGGCGAAATCACCGCCGGCATGGACTTTTACAACGACCACGCTCAAACCGATAACTTCCGGGACGCCCTGTTTACCGAAACGGCCCGCAATCTGGGTGGATTTGCCCAACTGCGCAGCCAGCCGCTGGACTGGCTCAAACTATCCAGCGGTCTGCGTATCGATTCGCAGGAATTCGATTCGGTCGACCACAAACACTTTGAAAGTACCGGCGCCAGCCCCAATGTCGCGCTCGGTATCACTCCGCTGCCAGATCTGACCTTCAGCGGCAGTTATTCCTACGTCTTCGGCGGCATCCAGCTCGCGGAAGCGGCGATATTTCACACGATGCCCTACGCAAACTATTCCGACGACGTTGCCGCGCAACGCTCCACCAACGCCAAAGCCGGAGTGAGTTACGTCGTTGCCGGGATTAAGTTGGACGGCGAAGTGTTTTCAACCCGTATCCAAAATACGCCAGCCTATCTCGAAGGCGAAGACAGTTTCACGCGGATCAACGGCCCGGCGGTGAAAACCGAAGGTTTTAACCTGGGTGCCGGTTACCAACTGGCGAATGCGGAATTCGGGGCGCATTACACCAATACCGAAGTCAGCTACGACCATTCGCAGCTCGGCACGCTGGCCTTCTACCTGGGTTCGCCGGTCGGCGAGATCGTCAAGCTGCATGCCGCCTATGCTTGGCCCGAATTGGGGGTAAAAGCCGGTGTCAGCTCGGAAATCGCCTTGAGATACCGCTACGCGCCGGAATCTGGCAACCGAGACTTGGAGGGCTACCACGTCTATAACCTATTCGCCCAATGGCAACCCCGGTTTTACCGGGGCCTGACGCTGCGCGCCGAGGCCAACAACCTGACCGATGAAGAATATGTCGACCGTTACACCGCCGGCAGTGCCGTCGGCTTTATCACCCCGCTGCAAAACCCCGGCCGTAGCGCCGTCATTTCCGCCCGCCTGGAGTTTTGACCGCCATGTTTACCGAAACGCAGCCCCCCACTCCGACTTCCGACGCCGAGCTGACCGGTGGTAGCGTAAAGCCGGACGCCGGCGCTCTGCTAGGCCGCTACGGCACCGGATCCAGTTTTTTCATGGCCACGCCGGAACTGACACTGCATGGCATTGGTATCCGCGATCGCTTGCATACCGCAGCCGAAGAGTCTCTCGAAGCCGCCTTGCAACGCCTGTTTGCCCTCAACCGGGAGCGCGGCGATGCCTCAACCATTGCCGTCGGCGCTCTGCCGTTCGTCGCGGATGCGCCGGCGGTGTTGTTCATTCCGGAGCATCTGGAGCTGGCCGGCCGTCTGGAGCGGCGTGGCGCGCCACTCGCGGGGCCGGCGGTGAATGGTTCGGCGACCCAAGAACGCCCGTCCCGCGAACTCTACGCACAACGGGTGGCGCAAGCACTCACGATGATGCGGCAATCCGGACTCAAAAAAGTGGTCCTGTCGCGGATGCTGGAAGTCGTCGGCGAACACGACATCGACCAAGCCAGGCTGTTGCGCAATCTGGCCGCCAATAACCTATCCGGTTACACCTTCGCGGTGAATCTGCAGTCGGAGACCCGCAACATCCGCCGCCTGATCGGCGCCAGTCCGGAGTTATTGCTGCGCCGCCGCGGCATCAATCTGGAGGCCAATCCGATTGCCGGTACCGCACCGCGCAGCAGCGATCCCGGCGAGGATTTGAGCCGTTCCCGCAAATTGTTGCACTCGGCCAAGGATCGCCACGAACATGCGTTGGTAGTCGAAGCGGTCGCCGACGCTCTCGGTCCTTTTTGCTCCGCTCTCGAAGTACCGCCGGTTCCGGAGTTGATTGCAACCGCCCGGGTTTGGCACCTTTCGACGCGGATTCGCGGGATACTGCGCGACCGCGATTCGAATTCGCTGACCCTGGCGCGCGCGCTGCACCCGACACCGGCCGTTTGCGGCGAGCCGCGCGAGCTGGCCCGTCAGGCAATAGCCCATTTGGAATGTTTCGACCGCGGCCTGTTTACCGGCTTGGTGGGTTGGTGCGCCGCTAACGGCGACGGCGAATGGGCGGTAACGATCCGCTGCGCGGAAATCGAAGCCAACCGCGCCAATCTCTATGCCGGCGCCGGCATCGTTGCCGATTCACAACCCTGGCAGGAAGTCGACGAAACCTCGGCGAAGTTCCGGACTTTGCTCGACGCTTTACATGGGAGCCGCAGATGACCGACGCCGACTTCGTGCCTTGGCCGGACCGGCTCGCCGCCCGTTACCGCGCGCGCGGCTGGTGGCGCGGCCAGACCTTGGGGGCCTTCCTGCGGGAGTTGGCACAGCGCCACGGCGACCGCACCGCGCTGGTCTGCGGCAGCCGCCGCTGGTCCTATCGCGACTTAGACGAAGCAGCGGACCGGCTGGCCGCCGGTTTTGTCCGGTCAGGCCTGCGCGCCGGCGAACGCCTGGTGGTGCAACTACCCAATATCGCCGAATTTTTCACGGTCTGCTTCGCCTGTTTCCGGATGGGCCTGATTCCGGTGATGGCATTGCCCGGCCACCGCCGCGCCGAAATCGGCGCATTTTGCCGGGACGCGGAGGCCGCCGCCTATGTGATTCCGGACCGCCACGACGGTTTCGATTACCGGGTCCTGGCGCGGGAAATTTTGGCTGTGGCGCCCAGCTTGCGCCAAGTCATCGTCGTGGGCGCAGCCGCGGAATTCACACCGCTGGACGCGCTGGACGCCGAGCCGCGGACGCTGGCGGCACCGGTAGCCGGCGACATTGCCCTGCTGCAACTGTCCGGGGGCAGTACCGGCACCCCGAAACTGATTCCGCGCACCCACGACGATTATCTCTATAGCGTGCGCGCCAGCGTCGAAATCTGCGACTTTACTGCCGATACGGTTTATCTGGCCGCATTGCCGGTAGCCCACAATTTCCCGTTGAGCTCGCCCGGCACCTTGGGCACTTTGCAGAGCGGCGGCCGTATCGTCCTGCTGCGCCGGCCGGAGCCGGAAGCCGCTTGCGCCGCCATTGCCGCCGAGGCAGTCAGCCACGTGGCCTTGGTACCGTCTTTGCTGCTGGCCTGGCTGGACTATGTCGAACGCACCCGCCCAGTCCTGATCAGCCTGCGTCTGCTGCAGGTCGGCGGCGCCAGCCTGGCCCCCGAACTGGCAGCCAGAGTCGAACCGGTATTCGGGTGCCGGTTGCAACAGGTATTCGGCATGGCCGAGGGCCTGGTCAATTACACCCGGCTGACCGATCCGGCATCGGTCGTGCTGGAGAGCCAGGGCCGGCCGATCTCGCCGGACGACGAAATCCGCATCGTCGACGATGCCGACCGCGACGTGGCGGAAGGCGCCACCGGACACCTGCTGACCCGCGGCCCTTACACCATTCGCGGCTATTGGCGCGCCGAGGCATACAACCGCACCGCATTCAGCGCCGACGGCTTTTTCCGAACCGGCGACTTGGTGCGACGCCGGCCGGACGGGAATCTGCAGGTCATGGGCCGCGCCAAGGATCAGATCAACCGCGGCGGCGAAAAAATCGCCGCCGCGGAAATCGAAAGCTATCTGCTCAGCCATCCCAGGGTGCGCAATGCTGCGCTGGTGGCGGTACCCGATGCCCGGCTCGGCGAGCGCAGTTGCGCCTTCATCGAATTGGCCGACGCTAACGCGACCGAGGATCTGGGTCAACTCGCGCTAACGCTGAAACTGCATTTGCGCGACCGCTGCGGAGTCGCCAACCACAAAATCCCGGACCGCATCGAATTTCTCGACCGATTTCCGCTGACGGCGCCCGGCAAAATCGCCAAACCGCAACTGCGGGAACTCGCCATCAAACAGACCCGGAGCCCGATATGAGCATACCCAATATCCCAAGTTACGAAATGCCGACCGAACTGCCTGCCGCCAAGGTGCAATGGCGCTTGGACCCAAGCCGAGCTGTCCTGCTGGTACACGATATGCAGCAGTACTTTCTCGACTTCTATGATCCGTCCCTAGCGCCGATCCCTACCCTTATGGAGAACTGCATCCGGCTGATCGCCGCCTGCCGCGGCCATGGCGTCCCGATCCTGTACACCGCGCAGCGCGGCGGCCAATCGGCGGCCGACCGCGCGCTTCTCACCGATTTTTGGGGCCCTGGTCTGCCCGCGCAAGCGGCATTGGAGCGCATAGCCGAAGCGATTGCCCCCGAAACGGGCGACGAGGTCCTACCGAAATCGCGCTATAGCGCCTTCAAGCGCAGCGATCTGGAACAGCGTCTGCGCGCCATGGCGCGGGACCAACTGGTAATCTGCGGCATATATGCCCACATCGGTTGCCTGATGACGGCGGCGGAAGCCTTCATGCTGGATATTCAGCCGTTTCTGGCCGGCGACGCCCTGGCCGACTTTTCCAGGGAGGAGCACGGTGCCGCGTTGCGCTATGCCGCCGGCCGTTGTGCCAGCGTCCTCAGCAGCCAGGACATCGTGGCGGCCTTGACTTCGCCGTATCCGAGCCTGCGGACCTTGCGCCACGAGGTGGCGGCGGCGATTGCAATCGAACCGGACCGGCTCGGCGATCACGACGACCTGCTGTTGATGGGCCTGGATTCGATTGCTTTGATGACCTTGCTGCAAGGTTGGCGACAACGCGGCTTTCAAGCCGATTTCGGCGATCTGGCGCCGACGCCGACGCTGGCGGCCTGGCACGGTTTATGGCAGGGTGGCTCGGCCATTGCGGCGGCCGGCTCATGAAACCCGACAGTCCCGAATTGGCTTTGACCCAGGCCCAAGCCGGCGTATTGCTGGGCCAGCACCTCGCCGGCAATGCCGAAGTGTTTTATGCCGCCGAATACACCGAATTGCGCGGCCCGCTGGACCCCATGCTGTTCATGGAAGCGCTGCATGCGACGTTGGCCGAAGCCGATTCGCTGCGGATCCGTTTGATCGACACCGACGACGGCCCGCGGCAATTGCCCATCATCGCCCCGGTACCGATTCCGCTGCTGGTCGCGGCGGAAGATCTGGACGAAACCGAGTTCCTGGCCGAACTGTCGCGCCAATCCCGCCAAGCCTTCGCCTCGGAAGACGGTTTTCTCTACGAACACCGGCTCTACCGGCGGGCAGCGGAGCGCTACGTCTGGCTGCATCGAGCCCATCATCTACTGTTGGACGGCTACGGTTTTCAATTGATCGCCCGCCGGACCGCGGCCCACTACGCGGAACTGGTTGCCGGCAACGGTCCGGTTCGTGCCGAATTCGGCAATCTGGCGGCGGTAGTCGCCGCCGACCTCGCCTATCAGAATTCCGCGGCACGGCAGGTCGACCGGCAGTATTGGCTGGATACGCTGGCGGGATTGGCGCCCAAATCGCTGTGTCGGAACCCGATACGCGGCATCGGCCGCGGCCGCCGCGTCGGCGGCGTACTGCCGGATACGGTGGTCACCCGTCTCAAGACCCGAGCCGTGGAGTTGGATTTGAGCTGGCCGGAATTGCTGATTGTCGGATTTGCCGGTTATCTGGCCCGATTTGGGCACGGCAACGACGCGGTCCTCGGCCTGACCACGATGCTGCGCTCGTCCGGAGCGGCGGCTCGCACGCCTTGTACGGCGATGAACGTGATGCCATTGCCGTTCACGCACGACTGGGATCGGCCGTTGGCCGAGATTGGATCAAAATTGCGCCAAGACTTGGCCCGGCACCGGCCGCACCAGCGCTATCGTTTCGAGCATTTGGAGTTCGACCTGGAACAAGCCGGTTATCCCCCGGGCTTACTCGGCACCGAAATCAACATTATGCCGTTCCAGGCGCCGACCCGCTTCGGCCCGTGCGAAGCCATGACCCGCACGTTGGCGGCTGGCCCGGTAGAGGATTTGGCGGCAGTGTTCATGGCGCGCGGCGATGCCATCGTCCTGGATCTCGACGGCCGTATCGAAAATTACGACGAACCGGCTTTGCGGGACCATTGGCAACATATCGTCGGCTTTTTGGCTCGAACTCTGGCGTAACCAGCCGAGTAAACCCGCTATCTTTCTCACCTCCACCGCTTCGGCCGCGCGCGACAACCTCGGCCGGTCCATCATCCTAAGCCGCCGTCTCCGCATTCCGCCGCGAAGACGGCTTCAGTGCCAATAACCGCGGGCTTGTTCTGGGCACAGGCCAAGCCTGCGTCAGTGCCAGCTTCAGCATCGACATTTTGCCGACCATGATGTCCACCTTCAACGCGGGCCCGGTTATCCAACCCGCGCCTAATATTTCATCCGACCTTCACACATTGTCGAAAGGTACCGTCTCGATCCTGGCCGGTAGAGATATTACGTTTAA
>NZ_JBYMAP010000096.1:0-15605 GCF_057766305.1 Methylomonas sp. BG-2
ACAGTCTGGACGAACCGGAATACCAAACGTGGTTTTCGGGCGGCTTCTTGGAAGTCTACAATCTGGCCTGGAAGGTCAACGCCGAACTGTATCTTTACCATCTTGACGAGGGCGACCGCAAACGCCTGCTAACCCGGAATCGCCGCTACTTTACGCCAGGCATGCGTTTTTACTTGAAACCGGCCAAGGGCAAATTCGATTTCGAGAGCGAAACCATAGGCCAGTTCGGCACGGTGCGCGCGTCCACGACGTCTGGCGAAGATCTGGAGCACTCGGCCTGGTACCAACACCTCGATATTGGCTACACCTTCGAATTACCCTGGTCTCCGCGCCTGTCGCTGCATTACGACTACGCCAGCGGCGACCACGATCCCAACGACAAAAAAGACCAACGCTTCGATACCTTGTACGGCGCCCGCCGTTTCGAATTTGGCGCTACCGGCATTTACGGCGCATTCGCCCGCGCCAACGTCAATACGCCGGGCTATCGAATCACCGCGGCACCGCGCCAGGATGTCCAACTCGGCTTGCTCCACCGGTTTTTCTGGCTGGCCGAAGACAAGGATACTTGGACCAGCGCCGGCTTGCGCGACAGCAGCGGCCGCACCGACAATTTCATCGGTCAACAATTGGAAATGACCGCGCGCTGGGACTTCAACAGCAGTTTGAATTTCGAAACCGGATGGGCGCATTTGTTCAAGGGAACCTTCGCCAAGGTAACCGCCAACGCGCCGGCTAAGGAAGATGTGGATTATTTTTACCTGCAGAGTCAACTACGGTTTTGAGGCTTGGGGATCCGGATGAAAACCAATCAAGCGGCCGTTTTCGGCTGCGGCGCATTGATAGGCACGCTGGGAGGCCTGATCGGTCTGGGCGGCGCCGAGTTTAGGCTCCCGCTGTTGATCGGTCTGTTCGGATTCGCCTCGCTGGAGGCGGTGATCCTGAACAAAACCATGAGCCTGATCGTCGTGGCCTCTGCCTTGCCGTTCAGGGCCGGCGCGATTCCGTTCGCCGCTGTGATCGAACATGGGTCGGTACTACTGAATCTGCTGGCCGGCAGCCTGCTGGGGGCTTGGTTCGGCGCCGGTTGGGCCATCCGCTTGAAAAGCGAGACCCTGTATCGGGTGATTTCGGTGTTATTGGCGTTGATCGCCATGCTGCTGTTAGTTGCCCATAACCCGACCAGCAGCCAGCAGCCGGCGTTGTCCGGTAGCGCGTTGGTACTGGCGGGCATCTCGGCGGGCTTGGTCATCGGCTTGGTGGCCTCGCTGATGGGGGTAGCCGGCGGCGAGCTGTTGATTCCGACGCTGGTATTGCTGTTCGGTATCGACATCAAGCTGGCCGGCAGTTTGTCGCTGGCGATCAGCCTGCCCACCATGCTGACCGGTATCGCCCGCTATAGCGGGGACCAAAGTTTTGCGGTGGTCGGCCGCAACCGGAGTTTCGTGCTGGTGATGGCGGTCGGCTCCTTGTTCGGCGCCTTCGCGGGAGGCCAATTGGTCGGCATGCTATCCAGCGACGTGTTGCTGCCGGTATTGGCCGCGATACTGGCGATCTCGGCAATCAAGGTTTGGCGGCACAAATAAGCTCCCCCTTTGGGGGCTGTCGTAAAAGTCAAAACAGCCCCTCGCCTTACGGGAAAGGGTGTCGTAAAAGCTCCCTCTCCTCGCGGGAGGGCTGGGGTGAGGGGAATAAATAATGTTTTTATACCCTCATCCTAGCTTTCTCCCGGAGGGAGAAGGAACTGTTTCGGCTTTTGCGACAACCTCCGCGCGGAGAGGGAGATTTCACGACGGCCTCCTTTGAAAAAAGGGGGCAAGGGAGGAATTATTTTTGGCCATAGCCTTATCCGTGATTGCTGAAATTTTGAACGCACTATTTTTTAACCCTTGGAGAACTTTATGCTCAATCATCGTTTTTTCCGCGCCCTCGTGCTGGCGGCGTTTATTCTCCCCGCTGCCACGGCCTGGTCCGCAACCACGCTAGTCGCGGTTGCTGCCAACTTCACCAAACCGATGGAGGAAATCGCCGCCGAATTCCAGAAAACCACCGGTCACGAGGCCAAACTGTCGTTCGGCTCTTCCGGTAAATTCGTGTCCCAGATCGAAAACGGCGCGCCGTTCGAAGTGTTCATGGCCGCCGATCAGGAAAACGCGGCCAAATTGGTCGGCGCCGATTTAGCCATTGCCGACACTCGCTTTACCTATGCGCTAGGCAAACTGGTGTTGTGGTCGGCAACGCCGGGCTTGGTGGACGAGCAAGGCGAAGTTCTCGCTAAAGGCGGCTTCAAACATCTGGCGCTGGCCGATCCCAAACTGGCGCCTTACGGTGCGGCGGCGCTCGAAGTTTTGAAAAAACTCGGCCTCCACGATAAATTGCTGCCGTTGATCGTACAAGGCGAAAACATTTCGCAAACCCATCAATTTATCAATACCGGCAATGCCGAACTGGGCTTCGTCGCCCTCTCTCAAGTCATCGAAAACGGCAAGATCGGCAGCGGCTCCGGCTGGATCGTACCTAGTGACCGTTACACCCCGATCCGGCAGGATGCGATTCTGCTTAGCAAGGGCGAGGAAAACCCCGCCGCGCAAGCATTGCTGCAATTTTTAAAAGGACCGCAAGCGTCGGCAATTATATTGAAATACGGTTACAGCCTACCTAGCCAACCTTAAGCATGCTCAGTCCCGCCGATATCGCCACGCTGTGGCTGACCTTCAAGGTCGCCAGTTTGGCAACCTTGATCATGCTGATGTTGGGCACGCCGTTGGCTTGGTGGTTGGCCCGCACTAGCTCGCGCTTCAAAGGCATTTGCAATGCGCTGGTGGCCTTGCCGCTGGTGTTGCCGCCGACCGTGCTGGGTTTCTATCTGCTGGTGATGTTGGGACCGAAAGGCCCCATCGGCCAACTGACCAGCGAATTGGGCTGGGGCACGCTGCCGTTTACCTTTCCGGGCTTGGTGGTGGCCTCGGTGTTTTATTCGCTGCCCTTCGTCGTGCAACCCTTGCAAACCTCATTTGCCGCGATCGGGCAGCAACCCATGGAAGCCGCGGCGACGCTGCGGGCCGGACCCTTGGATACCTTTTTCAGCGTTGTACTGCCGTTGGCGAAACCCGGCTTCATGACCGCGACTATTTTAGGTTTCGCGCATACCGTCGGCGAATTCGGCGTGGTGTTGATGGTCGGCGGCAATATACCGGACCGAACCCGGGTGGTGTCGGTGCAAATCTATAACCACGTCGAAGCCTTGGAATATGCGCAAGCCCATTGGCTGGCCGGCGGCTTGCTGCTGTTTTCCTTTACCGTTCTGCTGGTGCTGTATAGCGCATTGAAAACCCACCCTGCCGCCCACCAACTCAAATGACCACACCCATCCGCGCCGCGTTCGATTTGGATTACGGCGAATTTCGACTCCAAGTAGACTTGGTTTTGCCCGGTAGCGGCGTTTCGGTATTGTTTGGCCATTCCGGTTCCGGCAAGACCACGCTGCTGCGCTGCATCGCCGGCTTGCAAAAAGCCGGCAACGGTTTTCTGCAAATTAATGGCGATATCTGGCAGGACAGCAAAATCGGCCTGTTTTTGCCAACCCACCGGCGCTCGCTGGGCTACGTGTTTCAGGAAGCCAATTTGTTTCCGCATTTGTCCGTCAAGGGCAATCTGCAATTCGGTTTGAAGCGCACCGGCCAAGCCGGCGCCGATCTGGCGCACATTCTGGAACTGTTGGGGATAGGCCATCTGTTGGCACGCATGCCTGACAGGCTGTCCGGCGGCGAGCGCCAGCGGGTGGCCATCGCCCGGGCATTGGCGCTGAATCCGAAGGTACTGTTGATGGACGAGCCGCTGGCGGCGCTGGATTTCAAACGTAAGCAGGAAATCCTGCCTTATTTGTCCCGCCTACACCAGGAATTGAAGATCCCGGTGATCTATGTCACGCATTCACAACAGGAAGTCGCCCAACTTGGCGACCATCTGGTGATCATGGCCGACGGCCGAGTCTTAGCCGCTGGCCCGCTCGCCGAAACCCAAAGCCGACTGGATGTGCCGTTGGCCCAGGACCGAGACGCGGCCACGGTTTGGCAAGGTCTGGTTCAGGACCATGAACCCGAGTTTCATCTGACCCGCGTGGAAACCGCCGCCGGCGCGCTGAACCTGGCGGCCGTGCCCGCCGCTGCTGGTACACCGCTACGCCTGCAAATTCAGGCGCGGGACGTCAGTATCGCGCTGGAAAAACCGGCGGCCACCAGCATACTCAACGTGTTGCCGGCCACGGTGACCGGGCTGGCCGCCGAATGCGACGGCTTGTGCGTGGTCGGCTTAAAAGTCGGCCCGTTGCCGCTGCTGGCGCACGTCAGCCAAAAGTCCGCTACGGTATTGGGCCTAAGCGCCGGCATGCCGGTCTACGCGCAAATCAAGGGCACGTCCATCCTGAACTAGGCCACCAGCGGTAGCGGTGCGCCCAAACTCACCCGCATACCGGCCGAGGGCATTGTTTTTGGGCAACTATCTCGTGACAAAGTTGCGGTACGCCTTATAATCCCGGAGTCATATATCCTCTATCCATGGAGCTTGAACGTGAAAACATTATTGGCCTTGGCCGGTTTGGGGTTCAGCCTGTCCGCCCAGGCGACAATCACCGGCAGTTTCGTCAGTTCCGATTCGCTACAAAGTTACGTCATCAATGATTTTTCGTCGGTCTCGCTCATCGAAAACGCCTACACTCAATTGCTGAATTATCAAACCAGTAATAATCTCGATTCCGAAAACGCAAAAATCGTAGTCACCGATAGCATTTACACGCTGGAGGTCACTCTTGGCGGTTCGCTGACTTGCTACTATCTTGGCCAAACCGCCACTTCGCTTGAGGATTGCGCCAACCTGACCGCCTACGCGACCGGCGGACTGGCGGCCTCGGGCACCTCCCCGCAAGAACAGCAGGGCCTAAATGCCGTCAACGACGCCACCACGATCGGTTTGCAACTCAACCGCAGCACCGCGCAGATTTCCAGCTCGTTACAGTCTCTCCGGCATCTGCGCGTTGATCATTCCACCGCGAAAGGCGGCGGCGCCGGCGACGACCTATACAGCATGGTCGGCCCGTTCGGATTTTTCGTCAACGCCGGCGGCTCCTGGGGACGCGTCGACGGCACTACCGGCAGTTCAGGTTTCGCGTTGTACAACCGCAATTTCAATGCCGCGCTCGATTTCAAAATCAGCGAACGTTTCGCAACCGGTATTCTGTTCGGCTATACCAGTTCCGCCGCCGAACTGGATCGCGGTCAGGGTCGTTTCGATGCCAACATCTTTCGATTCTCGCCGTTCGCAACCTTAACGCCTACCGAGAACACCTATATCGATCTGGCGGCCGGTTACGCTAAACACGACAATGCGGCCAGCCGGCAATGTCTGACTTGCGGCGGCGGCGCCAAAGCCCAATTCGAAACCGACGAATTCAACATTTTGGCCGGCACTGGGTACACCCACAACATCGGCGCCTGGAGCCTGCGCGGCTACGGTCAAGCCTCAACCATTTACATGAATATCGGCGGCTATCGTGAACAGGGTCTGGTGGGTGTCGGGGGCGGCTTGCTGACGGTACCGGAACAATACGTGGTCTCGGTCACCAGCACCTTCGGGGTTGAATTGACCTATGCCTGGAGCCTGCCGTTCGGTGTGTTGACGCCGCGCGTCAACGGCGAATGGGTGCGGGAATACGCCAACGATCCGCGTG
Source organism: Methylomonas sp. BG-2 (assembly GCF_057766305.1). Lineage (NCBI taxonomy): Bacteria > Pseudomonadati > Pseudomonadota > Gammaproteobacteria > Methylococcales > Methylococcaceae > Methylomonas > Methylomonas sp. BG-2. The sequence continues at coordinate 5,726 of NZ_JBYMAP010000096.1, forward strand.
TCACCCGTGCCTTTACCCGCTCCGGCTTGGCGGCGAGCATCGTCTCCAGCGCCGCCGAACGCGATTGGGGCAACATGGGCGCCGGCCTGCAACTCAATCTGCCGAACGGTTTGGCCGCCAATTTAGGCTATCAAGCCTTGATCATGTCCGGCTCCTATAATCACGCGCTGGAAGGCGGGCTACGCTGGGAGTTTTAATCTGGCCACATCCGTGGCGAGAAGAAGCTCGCCGACCACAAGAGGGCAAGCATAAAAAAGGGCCTTACGGCCCTTTCTGATCGTTTCAAGCGTGAAAATCAAGCGTTATCGACTTCTTTCATGCTCAAACGCACTCGGCCTTGGCGGTCGATCTCCAATACCTTGACCCGGACGACATCGCCTTCCGACAATTTGTCGCTGACTTTTTCGACGCGTTCTTCGGAAATTTGCGAGATGTGGACCAAGCCGTCCTTGCCAGGCAAGATGGTTACGAACGCACCGAAGTCCATCAAGCGAACGACTTTGCCTTCGTAAGTTTTACCGACTTCAACCTCGGCGGTAATTTCCTCAATCATGCGCTTGGCTTCTTCGCCGGCGGCCTTATCGACGGAAGCGATATTGACGGTGCCGTCGTCGGTCAAATCGACGCTGGCGCCAGTTTGCTCGGTGATCGCCCGAATCGTGACACCACCCTTACCGATGACTTCGCGGATTTTAGCGGGATCGATCTTGAAGCTGATGATGCGCGGCGCGAAATCCGACATCTGAGTCCTCGAGCTAGACAAGGCTTTGTTCATCTCACCCAAAATGTGCAGGCGGCCTTGCTTGGCTTGATCCAGCGCGACCTTCATGATTTCCGGGGTAATGCCGTCGATCTTGATGTCCATTTGCAGCGCGGTGACGCCGTTTTCCGAACCGGCGACTTTAAAGTCCATGTCGCCCAAATGATCTTCGTCGCCCAGAATGTCGGACAGGACCGCAAATTGATCGCCCTCCTTGATCAAGCCCATCGCGATACCGGCGACCGGCGCTTTCAACGGCACGCCGGCGTCCATCAACGCCAGGCTGCTGCCGCATACCGACGCCATCGAGCTTGAGCCGTTGGATTCGGTGATTTCGGAGACGACGCGGATTACGTACGGGAATTCGCCGATCGTCGGCGTAACGGCTTGCACGCCGCGCTTGGCCAGACGGCCGTGACCGATTTCGCGGCGTTTGGGCGAACCGGTACGGCCGGTTTCGCCAACGCTGAACGGCGGAAAGTTGTAGTGAAACAGGAAGGTATCCTTGTATTCGCCCGCCAGTGCGTCGATGATCTGGGCGTCGCGTTCGGTACCCAGGGTCGCGACGACCAGGGCTTGGGTTTCGCCGCGGGTGAATAGCGCCGAACCGTGGGTTCTCGGCAATACGCTGGTGCGTATCGAGATCGGTCTGACCGTGGTCAAGTCGCGGCCGTCTATCCGTTTGCGATCGTTCAGAATCGCACCGCGAACAACGTTATATTCCAAGGTCTCGATGACGTTGCGTATGTCTTTTTCGGCATAAAGACCTTCGGCGGTCAATTTTTCGACGACGGCTGCGCGGATCGCGCTCAAGGTATCTTGTCTGACCAATTTCTCGGGAATTTGGTACGCGGCTTTGATTTGCGCTTCGGCTTCGGCGGCGACAGCGGCTTTCAAGGCCTCGTTGTCGGCGGGCGCCACCCAGTTCAAGGCCGGAGTAGCGACTTCGGCGGCCAATTCGTTGATCGCATTGATCGCAACCTGCATTTGTTCGTGGCCGAACAATACCGCGCCCAGCATGACGTCTTCCGGCAGCAGATCGGCTTCCGACTCGACCATCAGCACGGCTTTTTGGGTGCCTGCCACCATCAGACGCAAACGCGATTCCTTCAATTGCGGCAAGGTGGGGTTCAATACGTACTGGCCGTCGATATAACCGATGGTCGCGGCGCCCAATGGGCCGTTGAACGGCAAGCCCGAAACCGCCAACGCGGCGGATGCGCCGATAATGGCCGGCGCTTCGGTGTCTATCTCCGGGTTCAACGACAACACGGTCGCGATAATTTGCACTTCGTTAGTGAAGCCTTCGGGAAACAATGGCCGGATCGGACGATCGATCAAGCGCGAGATCAGGGTTTCGTTTTCGCTGGGACGGCCTTCGCGTTTGAAAAAGCCGCCGGGAATTTTGCCCGCGGCAAAGGCTTTCTCTTGGTAGTCCACCGTCAATGGGAAAAAGTCGCCGCCGCTGCTTTCCTTTTTACCGACCACGGTCACCAGCAGCGTGGTACCCTCTACATCAATGATCACCGCGCCGTTGGCTTGGCGGGCGATTTCGCCGGTTTCTAGCGTGACGAGACGATCCCCGTACTGAAATTGTTTCCTGATAGGATTCACTATAAGGTTCCTTTTTTAAAGGTTGTGCTGAAATGTGCCAAAAAAAGAAACGGCGTACGACACGCCGTTTCTTCCGGGCGGTATTACTTACGAATGCCCAAACGCTCGATCAAGGAGCGGTAGCGGGCCACATCGGTTTCTTTCAGATAATCCAGCAATTTGCGGCGTTGGTTAACCATGCGCAGCAAGCCGCGACGCGAATGGTTGTCCTTTTTGTGCGCCGCGAAATGCGGTGTCAACTGGTTGATGTTGGCGGTCAGCAAAGCCACTTGAACTTCGGTGGAACCGGTGTCGGTATCCGACAAACGGTATTCTTCGACGACTGCTTTCTTTTGTTCTGCGGTTAAAGCCATTTTAATCCCTATCGATTAATCAATTAAAAGAACGCCACCGGACGATGGCCAAGATGCGCCGCTTCCACAATAGGGTGTAGGAGCCAGCGCGGTTTTCCAGGATAATCAAGCATTTCGATCATCCATTAGAAACAGTTTTTTCGGGGCTAGTTTACCATTCAATAGGATTTCACCCAACCCCAAAAAGGTTTCGGGGCCGTAGATTCTTACCGGCCCCGGTTGGCCGCCACCGACTTCGACCTGCTGTCCCTGCCTTACCCTGCCGGCCTGTTCAGCGGCCAAGGCGAGCGCCGGCATGCCGCGTAGGGGCTCGTCCGGCGAAATCAGAACCGCTTGAAGCTGCTCGGCGCTCATGGCCTGCAATTGCTCGAACGTGTGGGCTTGAGCCAAACGAAACAACCCCGCTTCGGTGCGCCGTAACGCGATCACGGTGGCGCAGCTGCCTAGCGCGTGGCCTAGATCCTCGACCAACGAACGGACATAAGTTCCCTTCGAACAAACCACGTCCAATGTCAGCTCCCGGTCGCCGGCCTCGATTAGTTTCAAGTCATAAATCGTGACCGGCCGCGCCTTGCGTTCTATCGTCAAGCCTTCGCGCGCCAGTTCGTACAATTTCCGGCCGTTATGCTTCAACGCCGAATACATCGGCGGAATCTGCGCTATCGCACCGGTAAAACGGTGCAAGGCCGCCAGCAAGGTCGCTTCGCTGAATGCCGGAACCGGCATTTCGGCGACGACGTTACCGTCGCTGTCGCCGGTATCGGTCATCACGCCCAGCCGCATCGATACCGTATAGCGCTTGTCGTCGTCGAGCAGCAGGCCGGACACCTTGGTGGCTTCGCCGAAGCAAAGCGGCAGCAATCCAGTCGCCAACGGGTCCAACGCACCGGTGTGGCCGGCCTTGTTGGCATTCAATAAATGCCGGACTTCCTGCAAGGCCTTGTTGGAAGATACGCCTTGGCGCTTATCCAGCAAGACGATGCCGTGCACATCGCGCCCGGACTTGCGTTTTGCCATTACTCGTCCCCGGACTTGCCGGCGACGGGCTCATCGCCCTCGTCCTGCCGCCCTTCCGGATCGTGCAGCAATTCCGCGACGCGCATGCCGGTATCGAAGGAATGATCGTAGTAAAAATGCAGCTCGGAGATGTGTCTGAGCCGCATCCGTTTCGCCAGTTCATGACGGATGAACGGCGCGATCTCGTTCAAAACCTTGACGTTGCCACGCTTGGCCGCGTCGTCGCCGTTTAACACCGTGATGTAAACTTTTGCCACGGCCAGATCCTTGGACAGCTCGACATCGTTGATCGTCACGAAACCCAGACGGGTATCCTTGACGTCGCGCTGCAAAATCGTCGCCAATTCCTTCTGCATTTCCGAGGCAACCCGCTGACTGCGGCCGTATTCTCTTGCCATTTAGATTTCCCGTCTGACTTCGATACGCTCGAAAACCTCGATCTGGTCGCCGGCCTTGACGTCGTTGTAATTCTTGACGCCGATGCCGCATTCCATGCCCATCTTGACTTCGGTGACGTCGTCCTTGAAGCGGCGCAACGATTCCAGCTGACCCTCGAAAATGACCACGTTGTTGCGCAACACCCGAATCGGCAGATTGCGCTTGACGAAGCCGTCGATGACCATGCATCCGGCGACCGCGCCGAATTTCGGCGAGCGGAACACGTCCCGCACCTCGGCCAAGCCGACGATTTTCTCTTGGATGTCCGGCGCCAACATACCGCTGATTGCGCGTTTCACCTCGTCGATCGCTTCGTAGATAATGCTGTAATAATGCAGATCGATGTCTTTTTCTTCGATCAGCTTACGGGCCACCGCATCCGCTCGGACGTTGAAGCCGATCAGGATCGCGCCGGACGCCAGCGCCAAATTGGCATCGCCCTCGTTGATGCCGCCGACGCCGCCGAAAATGCATTTGACCTGGACTTCGTCGGTCGACAAACCCACCAGCGACTCGCGCAACGCTTCCAAACTGCCCTGCACGTCGGTTTTGATGACCACGTTCAGCGTCGAGGTTTCGCCTGCGGTCATCCGCGAGAACACATCATCCAGTTTTGAGGCGCCCATCGCCGCGTGACGGCTGGATTTCTTCCTCTCCTCGCGGTGCGCCGCCAATTCGCGGGCCACTCGCTCGTTTTGTACGACCAGCAGTTCGTCGCCGGCATCCGGCGTTCCGGAAAGACCCAAAATTTCGACCGGCGTGCTGGGTCCCGCGGTTTTGATCGAATGCGCGTTTTCGTCGAACATCGCCCGAATCCGGCCGTATTCGTGGCCGCACAGCACGAAGTCGCCTTTATTCAAGGTGCCTTTCTGGATCAACACCGTCGCTACCGCGCCGCGGCCCTTGTCCAGCCGCGACTCGATACAGACCCCGGACGCAACGCCGTCCTTCGGCGCGGTGAGTTCCAGTACTTCGGCCTGCACGATCAAGGCTTCAATCAGATCATCGATGCCGACGCCGGTTTTCGCCGACACTTTCAGGAACTGCACGTCGCCGCCCCACTCTTCCGGCACCACATTCAACGTCGCCAATTCCTGCATCACCCGATCCGGGTTCGCCTCGTTTTTGTCGATCTTATTGAGCGCCACGATAATAGGCACGTTAGCGGCGCGAGCATGCTCGATCGCTTCCTTGGTTTGCGGCATCACGCCGTCGTCGGCGGCCACCACCACGATGACGATGTCGGTGACTTCGGCGCCACGCGCCCGCATCGCGGTGAACGCGGCGTGGCCGGGCGTGTCCAGGAAGGTGACCGCGCCGTGATCGGTTCTGACCTGATAAGCGCCGATATGCTGGGTAATACCGCCCGCTTCGCCGGCGGCGACCCGGGTTTTCCGAATGTAGTCCAGCAGCGAAGTTTTACCGTGGTCGACGTGACCCATAATGGTAACGATGGGAGCCCGGGCGACCACTTTGACTTCGTCGGACTCGGCCATCACTTCGGCGAGCATTTCCTTCTCGAAATCGTCCTCGCTTTGCATGATCGGCTTATGCCCCATTTCCTCAACCAAGATGACCGCCGTTTCCTGGTCGATGGTTTGGTTGATCGTGGTCATAATACCCAGCTTCATCAAATGCTTGATGACTTCAGCCGCCTTGACGTTCATCTTTTGAGCCAGATCGGACACGATGATGGTCTCGGGAATCGTCACCTCGTATACCGTCGGCGCCACCGGTTTTTCGAACTTATGGCGGGCCTGAATATCCGGCTCGAAATCGGACTTGTCGCGTTTGGGTTGCGGCTTGGCCTTTTTACCCTTGCCGCGTCGCGGATCGCCGCTACGCGCGCTTTCGACATCGACTTCCGGAACGGTGCCGCGAGTCGGCTTGAATTCCGCCTTTTTCTTGTGCAGCGTTTGTTGCTGCTTGGCTTCGGCCTTTTTCTTGACCTTTTCGGCGTTGCGTTGCACCGCCGCTTCCAGACGCTCTTTCTTCTCTTTTTCCAGGCGCTGTTCCTCGGTCAATTCAGCGACCGGGCTTTCCACTTTCGGTTGAACCGGCTCGACGATTTCGGCTTCCGGTTTTTCGGCGGACTCCGCGATGGCGGCCGAGACGGCGACAACCGGAGCGGCTTCCTCGACGATAGTCGGCGCGACCACCGCTTGCTGGCCGACTTCGCCGGCCGGCTTGGCTTTTAATGCCTGCTGCTGGCGACGGCGATCTTCTTCCTCCGCCAAGCGCTTGTTCTGCTCCTCCAACGCCAGTTTGGCGCGTTCGGCCTCTTTTTGCTCGTCACTGACATGCGCTTCGCTACGTTTGATGTAGGTTTTTTGCTTGCGGACCTCCACACTAACGGTCTTGACGGCGCTGCCCGGCGGCGAAGCCTGCTTCAATTCGGTTTTCGTGCTGCGCTTCAAGGTAATGCGCTTGGGCGCGGCGGCTTCCGGATCGGTTTCCGCTTTGCCGTGGCGTTTGCGTAAATGGGCCAGCAGCTTGAACTTTTCCTGGTCGTCTATCACGTCATCGGGATCACTGGCGCTCAATCCGGCTTCCTTAAGCTGTTCCAAGAAACGCTCCAGAGGTATGCCGACAACCTCCGCCAATTCTCTAACTGTTTTATCGCTCATAGTGTCCTCCCGTCTCAGCCCTTGTCCTCTGCGAACCAAGATTCGCGGGCCTTCATGATTAGTTTACCAGCACGGTCTTCGTCCATGCCGGCAAAGCCGATGATATCGTCGATGGCCTGTTCGGCCAGATCGTCCAACGTGACAATGCCCTTGGCCGCCATTTCGCGAGCCAATTCTTCGTCCATGCCGTCCATCGCCAGCAATTCCTCGCTGGGCTCGGCGGTTTCGATTTTTTCTTCCGACGCGATCGCGCTGATCAACAACGCGTCCTTGGCCCGGCTGCGCAGCGCCTCGACCAATTCCTCGTCGAAACCGTCGATTTCCAACATTTCCTCGACCGGGATATAGGCAATCTCTTCGATGTTGTTCAAACCGACTTCGACCAAAACCGTGGCGATCTCTTCGTCCACGTCCAGTTGTTCCATGAACAATTGCTTGGATTTGGCCGCTTCTTCGTCGTGACTTTTGCCGAACTGGGCGGCGTCGATAATGTTCAGCTCCCAGCCGGTCAACTCGGAAGCCAAGCGTACGTTCTGTCCGCCGCGGCCGATGGCCTGCGACAGGCTGTCGGTGGCGACCGCCACGTCCATGCTGTGTTTGTCTTCGTCGACGACGATGGACTGAATCTCGGCCGGCGCCATGGCGTTGATGACGAATTGGGCCTCGTTGGCGTTCCAAAGAATGATATCGACCCGCTCGCCGGCCAGTTCGTTGGAAATGGCCTGCACCCGAGAGCCGCGCATGCCGACGCAGGCACCGACCGGGTCCAGCCGCGGGTCGTTGGCACGGACCGCGATTTTGGCGCGCGATCCAGGGTCCCGAGCGGCCGCCAAAATGTCGATCAAACCTTCACTGACTTCCGGCACTTCCAATCGGAATAATGCAATCAACAACTCCGGCGCGGTGCGGCTGACGAACAATTGCGGACCGCGCTGCTCGGAACGAACGGCTTTTAAATAGCCGCGCACCCGGTCGCCCATGCGGATCGGCTCTTTCGGAATCATGTCCTCGCGGGCGATATACGCTTCGACGTGGCCGCCCAAGTCCAAATAGACGCTGCCTTTTTCAACGCGTTTTACAATGCCGGTCACCAATTCTCCAACCCGGTCTTCGTAGGCTTCGACAATCTTGCGTCGCTCGGCTTCGCGAACTTTTTGAATGATGACTTGTTTGGCGGTCTGCGCGGCGATCCGGCAAAACTCGACCGACTCGACTTCTTCCTCGACGTAATCGCCGACTTGAATATTCGGCTCTTCGATCTGCGCGGCTTCCAACAGAATTTGCCAACCCGGATGCTCGACATCGCCGTTAATTTCCGGATTGGCTTCGACCACCTGCCAACGCCGGTAAGTCGTGTAGTCGCCGGTATGGCGATTGATTTCCACCCGGGCCTTGACCGGGTTTTCATAGCGCTTGACGGTCGCCGCTTCCAGCGCGGACTCAATGGCTTGAAAGATTAGCTCCTTGTCTATGTCTTTTTCGTTAGCGAAAACATCCGCGACCAGTAAAATTTCTTTATTTGCCATTGCGACCTCCTTTATTCAGTAAATATTCGGGTACCAAGCGCGCCTTACTCATCGTGTGGAACGGGATGGCGATTAATCGTTCGCCTTCCCGTAATACGACGGCGTCACCCTCGACCGCCTTGATTTCCCCGGTGATCCGGCGGCGTTTGTCTATCGGCTTGAACAATGCGACTTGAACGCTGCTGCCGATGTAGCGCTCGAATTGATTTAGTTTGAAAAACGGCCGATCCGCGCCGGGTGACGATACTTCCAACTGGTAATTGCCTTGAATCGGGTCCTCGACATCCAGTACGCCACTGACCTGATGACTGACCTTGCTGCAATCGTCCAATAAAATCCCATTTTCGCTATCGATATAGATGCGCAGCATGCCGTGCTGAGGATGCGGATTGTATTCGATGCCCACGCACTCGTAGCCAAGACCTTCGACAATCGGCTCTATCAACTCGACCAAATGTTCGGGAGCTTGCTTCATGACCGCCTAACCTTTTCAAACCCAAAAAAAAAGAGCCTCAGGCTCTTCCATAAACAACCAAGAACTTGCGGGCTTCGCCATTTCGAAGCCCCACAAAACAAAAAACCCCTAAAAGGGGCTTTCGATATCCGCCAACCGAAACGTGGTGCCCAGGGACAGAATCGAACTGTCGACACGAGGATTTTCAGTCCTCTGCTCTACCGACTGAGCTACCTGGGCAATGTTTTCGGTCATCAAATTTGGAACACCGTAACCACCAGCCGAATGTTCGGTTCCGATTAGCTACCGCCAAACTTAAAGCGCCCATTCTAACCAAATCGGACCGGCTTGCCTAGCGTTTTTTAGATAAGCAACAGAAACATAGCGCCTCAACCTCGGTTGGACACGAATTCGGCGCGGGGCAAGCCTATCGGTATTTTCAAGAATTTGTCCTTGCAATAAGTAAGGCATCGGTCGTAGCCAACCTTAGGCATGGTGGAGACCCAACCGTATGCTCAGAAACAAATCCAGGATAGAATCAGGATTTTTAACCGTCACGAAAAAATCGAGTATGAGCCTAAAATCCCGTTTAATACGAACCGCCATTCGGCTGACACCCAACCTGTTGATCGTATGGGCCGCCAATTGGGTGCTAAAAGGCATCGCCGAATTGGCCGAATTCAAGTTCGATTTAGACGCGAGAACGGTCTACGTCAAGACGCGTTTATACGGCGAAGAAGGCTCGCTGGAGCTGAGTCTGGAAGATTTTGCGGTGTTTCATGATGGAGAATCCTACCGCTTCATTATTCATCACGCACGCTCGGACCGGCCGTGGTTGCACAATTTGCTAGCCAAATTCATCGGTAAGGCCTGGAAAATCCCGGCGATACCGCAATTGAGCGCCCAATTGGCATTGATTGCGGAGGTCTTTCAAAACAATACGCCGGCACTGGAATCGACCGATTGATTTCGCGAAATCTTTCCAAAAGGTGAAACGAGAAACGCGCGCTGGGGGCGTTTTACAGCGGATTAACCAAATCCGCTGTAAAACAAACTATAACTTCAGTGGCGATTTAAGCTGATAAAGCGCT
>NZ_JBYMAP010000097.1:0-15482 GCF_057766305.1 Methylomonas sp. BG-2
GTAATTAACCATGGCAAATCAAACTATCAGAATCCAATTGAAGGCGTTCGATCACAAACTCATCGATCAATCCGCCGGAGAGATAGTAGAGACAGCGAAAAGGACCGGTGCCCAAGTTAAGGGCCCGATCCCTTTGCCTACTAGAAAAGAAAGATTCACAGTACTTATTTCGCCTCACGTTAACAAAGATGCTCGCGACCAGTACGAGTTGAGAACTTATAAACGGTTGCTTGATATAGTCGAGCCGACCGACAAAACAGTCGACGCCTTGATGAAATTAGATCTGGCGGCTGGCGTAGACGTACAAATTAAGCTGAAATAAGCGGTAAGTAATAATTTTGAGGATTGGCAGATGTCAATAGGTCTTATTGGTCGAAAATGTGGTATGACCCGAATTTTTTGCGAAGACGGTTCAGCGGTACCAGTAACTGTGCTCCAAATTGACTCAAATAGAGTCATACAAGTGAAAAGTATCGAAAAAGATGGTTACCGCGCGGTGCAGGTTGCCGCTGGCGATATTAAGTCTTCGAAAGTCAATAGAGCAATGGCTGGTCATTATGCATCTGCCAACGTCACGGCCGGTAGAGGGCTGTGGGAGTTTCGCCTGAGTGGCGACCAGGGTGTCGATTTGGCGCCGGGCTCGCTATTGGATGTAAATGTTTTCGAAGCTGGGCAAAAAGTCGATGTCTCCGGTACTAGTATCGGTAAAGGTTTCGCCGGTACGGTTAAGAGACATAATTTTCGGACGCAGGATGCTACGCACGGTAACTCGCGTTCGCATCGCGTGCCCGGTTCAAATGGTATGAATCAGACGCCTGGGCGGGTTTTCAAGGGAAAGAAAATGTGCGGCCAAATGGGCGCGGTGAAAACCACGGTTCAAAACCTTACGGTTCATTCGGTCGATTCTGAGAGAGGATTAATCCTGGTCAGGGGCGCGGTTCCCGGTGCGAAGGGTGGCGATGTCGTCATCAAGCCAGCAGTCAAGAAAGGTTAATAAGGTAAATTTATGAGTTTGCAAATACCTGCAATAAACGGTGGAGACGCAGCTCAAGCGCTCGAAGTCTCTGATGCCGTATTCGGTCAAGAATACAACGAGACGCTGGTGCATCAACTAGTTACTAAATATATGTCTGGTGCCCGCGCAGGCACAAAAGCGCAAAAAAGTCGCTCGGATGTTAGTGGCGGCTGCGCGAAGCCCTGGCGTCAGAAAGGTACCGGCCGGGCTCGGGTAGGTAGTACCCGCAGTCCAATTTGGCGAACCGGTGGTGTTACGTTTGCAGCGAAGCCACGTTCTTTTGAACAAAAATTGAATAAGAAAATGTATAAAGTTGGCATACGCTCAATTTTTTCAGAGCTTTTAAGGCAGGGGCGTCTTGCTGTGTGCGATGACCTTACGCCTGCGGTACCAAAAACGAAGGAGTTTCTGAAAAAAATCAGTGGGATCGACGTAAAACGTCTGCTGGTTGTTGCTGATGACCTGAATGAAAATCTTATTCTCGCCGCCCGAAATATTCCCTACGTTGCAATCGTAACGCCGACAAGCGTTGATCCAGTGTCTTTGGTGTCGGCTGATAAAGTAATTGCTACTGCGGCTGCGTTGAAACAAATCGAGGAGCGGTTAGCATGAGTGCTCAAAAAATTAGATTAGCGAACGTTTTGCAAGCTCCGATTATTTCTGAGAAGAGCACAAATGCCGCTGATCAAAACAATCAATTTGTTTTTAAAGTTCAAAAAACTGCCAGTAAGTTACAAATTAAGCACGCGGTTGAGCTGATGTTCAATGTGAAAGTCGAATCGGTTCGCGTTTTGAACGTCAAAGGAAAAATAAAGCGATTTGGGCGAAGCATTGGCAAGCGGTCAGATTGGAAAAAAGCATACATAAAGCTGGAAGCCGGCCACAGTATTGAATTGGCAACGGCATAGTAAGTTTTAACAAGGTTAATTAGGAGCGGTAGAAGAGCATGGCTATTCTGAAATCAAAGCCGACATCTCCAGGTTCTCGGTTTGTAGTGCGTGTACAAAATAATGATTTGCATAAGGGTAAGCCATTTGCGCAACTACTGGACAAAAATAGTAACACTGGCGGTCGTAACAACATGGGGCGGATTACTACGCGCCATATCGGGGGAGGACATAAAAAGTTCTACCGAATTATCGATTTCAAACGAAACAAGACTGAAATTCCTGCGGTTGTTGAGCGAATTGAATACGATCCAAATCGGACTGCAAATATTGCGTTGATATTGTTTAAAGATGGTGAACGCCGCTATATCATCGCGCCAAAAGGAATTGAGGTTGGCCAGGAGATCGTCAGTGGCGAAACGACACCGGTTAAACCCGGCAATTGCATGCCGCTAAGGAATATGCCGCTAGGCACCACGCTGCACTGCGTAGAATTGAAGCCAGGAAAAGGCGCGCAAATTGCCCGTAGCGCGGGTACATCGGTGCAATTGGTTGCGAAAGATGGTGCCTATGTGACAGTGCGTCTGCGCTCCGGTGAGATGCGTAAAGTCTCCGCCGATTGTAAGGGCGTCGTTGGTGAGGTCTCTAACTCCGAGCACAACTTGATTTCATTAGGAAAAGCTGGTGCTAAAAGATGGCGCGGGGTTCGCCCGACCGTACGCGGGGTTGCGATGAATCCGGTTGACCATCCTCATGGTGGCGGTGAAGGTCGTACGTCTGGAGGTAGGCATCCTGTCTCTCCTTGGGGCACGCCTACCAAGGGTTACAAAACGCGCAAAAATAAACGTACTGACAATATGATTGTCAGACGCCGTAAGCAAAAATAAGAGGTATCTGACGTGCCACGTTCAATTAAAAAAGGTCCATTTATCGATCACCACTTGTTGAAGAAAGTAGACGAAGCGGTTCGAGCGAATAATCGGAAACCGATTAAAACCTGGTCTAGAAGGTCGATGATTAGTCCTGAGATGTTGGGTCTGACCATAGCGGTTCATAACGGTAAGCAACATGTACCAGTTTTGATTACCGAAAATATGGTTGGTCACAAGTTGGGTGAGTTTTCGCCAACAAGAACCTACAAGGGCCATATTGCTGACAAAAAATCGAGATAAGGAGTGAATGTGGAAGTATCAGCAAAATTGAGCAATGCTCCGCTTTCTGCTCAGAAGGCAAGATTAGTTGGCGATCAGATTCGTGGATTGCCGGTTGAAAAAGCGCTAAACCTGTTGAATTTCAGTTCTAAAAAAGCCGCTTCGATCGTTAAGAAAGTTCTGGAATCTGCGATTGCAAATGCAGAGCATAACGAAAACGCTGACGTTGATGAGCTAAAAGTGTCGACGGTCTTCATTAACGAAGGTAGAACGCTAAAACGCGTAAGTGCAAGAGCTAAAGGACGTGCAAATCATATCCTTAAGAGAACTTGTCACATAACCATTAAAGTAGCAGAGAAATAGAGGTAGAAAATGGGACAAAAAGTACATCCCACTGGGATTCGTCTCGGGATTGTAAAAGATTGGACTTCTAGATGGTATGCAAATAGCCAGAACTACCCTGTACTGCTGCTGCAAGATCTTAAGGTTCGCGAATATATCAAACAAAAACTTGCGCATGCTTCGGTCAGTCGCATCCAGATAAACCGGCCGGCGAACAACGCAAATATCACAGTGCATACCGCACGGCCCGGTATTGTCATCGGCAAAAAGGGCGAAGATATTGATATATTGCGTCAAAGCGTCTCTGCGATGATGGGTGTTCCCGTGCAATTGAATGTAGAAGAGATTCGCAAACCAGAGCTTGATGCCTATCTGGTTGCCGAAAGCATCGCTCAGCAGTTGGAAAAAAGAATTATGTACCGGCGCGCTATGAAAAGAGCTGTTACCAACACGATGCGTCTAGGCGCGGAAGGTATCAAAATTACGGTAGCTGGCAGGTTGAACGGCGCAGAAATCGCAAGAACCGAGTGGTATCGCGAAGGACGGGTTCCATTGCATACTCTGAGAGCAGATATTGATTACGGTACAGCTGAAGCAAAAACCACTTATGGCATTATTGGTATAAAAGTCTGGATATTTAAAGGCGAGGTATTCGATATTGATGCCCATACCGCCTCTTTAAACGCCGAAAGTAAGAAGTAGTTGAAGGAGTAAATAGACATGCTTCAACCCAAAAGAACAAAATTTCGTAAACAACACACAGGCAGAAATAACGGGACCGCTTTGCGTGGTTCGTCTGTCAGCTTCGGCGAATATGGCTTAAAGGCGCTAAGCCGTGGTAGAATGACGGCCCGTCAAATTGAGGCGGCACGTCGTGCGATTAGTCGCCACGTAAAACGCGGAGGAAAAATTTGGATTAGAATTTTCCCGGATAAACCCATTACCAAAAAGCCGTTAGAAGTTAGGATGGGTAAAGGTAAGGGTAGTGTCGAGTACTGGGTCGCTCAAATCAAGCCTGGTACTATGCTGTTTGAAATCGAAGGTGTTTCCGAAGAAATGGCGCGAGAAGCATTCGAGCTCGCTGCTGCGAAATTGCCGGTAAAAACTACCTTCTCTGCACGGACAATAATGTAATGAAAGCGTCAGAATTACGAACCAAAACAAGCGACGAACTTCAGTCAAATCTACTGGAGCTGTCGAGGGAACAATTCAACCTGCGGATGCAAAAAGGCACTGGGCAGCTGTCGAAATCTAGCCAAGTAAAGCAAGTCAGAAGAGACATCGCGCGGATCAATACTATTCTTGGCGAAATGGCGCGAGCGTGATTATGAGCGACAATTTAGATAGCGTACGCAAGGTAACCGGACGCGTTGTAAGTAACAAAATGGATAAAACCGCATCAGTGCTTGTAGAGCGCTTGGTTAAACATCCGGTTTACGGCAAGTATATAAAGCGTTCAACAAAGTTACTTGTACATGACGAGAACAATATCTGTCAAGAGGGCGATATCGTTACGATCGCGTCCTGCCGCCCTATTTCTAAGCGGAAATCTTTTACATTGTTGGAAGTCGTAGAGTCTTCAGGCAAATAATTTAAATAAGTTGGGAAATTAAAGATGATTCAGATGCAAACTAGCCTTGACGTCGCCGATAATAGCGGCGCAAAAAAGGTCATGTGTATCAAGGTTCTAGGTGGCTCTCACCGTCGGTACGCCGGAATTGGCGATATTATTAAGGTGAGCGTAAAAGATGCCATGCCAAGAACGCGCGTAAAAAAAGGTGATGTTTACAACGCATTAGTTGTCAGAACAAAAAGGGGCGTACGTCGGTCTGATGGGTCGGTAATCCGTTTTGATGGTAACGCTGCGGTCATTTTAAATAACCAACTTCAACCAATCGGTACCCGCATCTTTGGGCCTGTTACTCGTGAACTTAGGGGCGAAAAGTTTATGAAAATTATTTCATTGGCGCCAGAAGTTTTATAAGCGAGGGGTTCGGATGCAAAAAATTAAACAAGGCGATGAAGTGATAGTCATCGTCGGTAAAGACAAAGGAAAGCTTGGCAAAGTTACTAGAATCTTAGATAACTCCAAAGTGCTGGTTGACGGGATTAACGTTGTAAAAAAGCATCAACGTGGAAACCCTAATTTAGGCGTGTCGGGCGGTATCGTCGATAAGAACTTGCCGGTCGACATTTCAAATGTAGCGCTTTATAACCCAAAAACAAAGAAAGGTGATCGTGTTGGTTTTAGAATCCTTGAAGATGGGAAGAAAGTAAGGTTCTTTAAGTCAACAAACGAGAGCGTCGAGCTTTGAGGGTAATTGAAATGGCTAGATTAGAAAAAAAATACAAAGAGGAAATTGTCCCGGCTTTGGTCAGCCAATTCGGTTATAAAAGCGTTATGCAAGTTCCGAAACTGACAAAAATTACGCTGAATATGGGCGTGGGCGGAGCTATAGCCGATAAAAAAGTCTTGCAATCCGCTGTAGCAGACATGGAAAAAATTTCCGGTCAAAAAGCGGTAGTCACTTTGGCTCGAAAGTCTATCGCTGGGTTTAAAATTAGGGACGACATGCCGATCGGCTGCAAGGTTACGTTGCGAGCCGACCGGATGTACGAGTTTTTAGATCGGTTGATTACGATATCGATTCCTAGGATTCGCGATTTTCGCGGTATGAGTTCTAAAAGTTTTGACGGACGTGGAAATTACTCTCTAGGTATTAAAGAGCAAATTATTTTTCCAGAGATTGATTACGACAAGATCGATGCGCTTCGTGGTATGGACATTTGTATTACGACAACGGCTCAAACCGATGAAGAAGGTTTGGCTCTGTTGAAGCTTTTCAATTTTCCGTTCAAAAACTAGAGGCGCATAGAAATGGCTAAGAAATCGATGATAGCACGCGAATCAAAGCGCGCTGGTTTAATTAAAAAATTTGACGCTAAGAGAAAAGAGTTAAAAGAGCTTATTCGCTCGCCAAACACTTCCTTTGAACAGAAAGAAGCAGCGCAATTACAACTCCAAAAACTGCCGAGAGACTCAAGTAAGTCACGGTTACGCAACCGTTGCAACCTGACCGGGCGTCCGCACGGTTTCTACCGCAAATTTGGGCTCGGTCGCAATAAGCTGAGGGAAGCGGCTATGCGCGGCGACGTTCCAGGCTTGACCAAAGCTAGTTGGTAAGCCCGGTTTAAAAAGAGTTTTTGGAGATTAATTTATGAGCATGACAGATCCAATTGCAGACATGCTGACCAGGATAAGAAACGGTCAAGCGGCTGGGAAAAAAAGCGTCAAAGTACCTTCATCGAAGCTTAAGTTGGCAATCGCTAAAGTTTTGAAAGAGGAAGGTTACATTAGCGATTATAAAACCGAGGTTAACGGTACTCACACCGAAATGACTGTCGATTTGAAATACCACAACGGTGTTCCTGTAATCGAAAATGTAAAACGTATTAGTCGCCCCGGCTTACGTATCTATCGGTCAAAGGATCAGTTGCCTAAAGTGTTAGGCGGATTGGGGATAGCCATTGTTTCCACATCAAGCGGCGTTATGACTGACAGGGCGGCTCGCGCGATAGGTCATGGCGGAGAAATTATCTGCACCGTCTGCTAATCATTACTGGATAAATTATGTCGCGAGTAGCAAATTCGCCGGTTACCGTTCCACCCGGTGTTGAAATTGAATTGGACGGAAAAAATATGTTGGTTAAAGGCAAGCTTGGCGAGTTGTCCTTTACCTTGAACGAAGCTGTAGACCTAGAGTTACAAGATAACCTTATTCGCATTAAGTGGGACGCTGCTAGTAAGGGCGCCAAAGCACAAGCGGGTACGGCCAGAGCTTCTATCGGCAATATGGTTGTCGGAGTTTCCGACGGCTTCGTTAAGAAAATGCTGTTAGTTGGTGTTGGTTATCGGGCTCAAATTAAAGAGAATCTGCTGACGTTAGCGCTCGGTTACTCGAATCCAGTCGAATATCCGATTCCTGATGGCATCACAATTGAAGCGCCCACTCAAACCGAGCTTCTGATTAAAGGTAGCGATAAACAACGGGTTGGCCAAGTGGCATCAGAAATTCGAGCGTTACGGCCGCCTGAGCCTTATAAAGGCAAAGGTGTGCGAATCGCTGACGAATACGTTGCTCGCAAAGAAGCTAAGAAAAAATAGGTGAAGTGATGGATAAAAAGTCATCCAGAATGAAAAGAGCTCTGCGCTTGCGCTCAAAAATTAAGGCACTGAACGTTAATCGGCTAACCATACACAGGACCTCTCAGCATATCTATGCGCAAGTCCTGAGCACGGACGGCAAAACGACTTTGGCTGCGGCTTCTACAGTTCAAAACGATATAAAAAGTGCGTTATCCAATACTAGCAACACAAATGCGGCTTCTGAAGTTGGTCGCGTGATAGCGGAAAGAGCATTGGCGGCAGGTGTCACTGAAGTTGCTTTCGATCGTTCAGGTTTTAAATATCATGGTCGCGTAAAGGCACTGGCTGATGCCGCCCGCGAAGCCGGATTGAAGTTTTAAGGGGTTATCATGGCAACAGCACCAGCGCAAGGTAGTACAGATGGTTTACAGGAAAAACTCGTATCAGTAAGACGAGTTGCAAAAGTAGTGAAAGGCGGGCGAGTGTTCGGGTTCGCGGCGCTGACTGTAGTCGGTGACGGTGACGGTCGCGTGGGTTATGGCGTGTCTAAGGCGCGCGAAGTTCCAGTTGCCATCCAAAAGTCACTGGAGCAGGCAAGAAAAAATATGCGCAAAGTAGCGCTGATCAACGGCACATTGCAATATTCCGTTATGTCCGACACTGGAGCGGCAAAGGTTTATATGCAACCTGCTTCTGACGGTACTGGAATCATTGCTGGCGGTGCTATGCGCGCTGTGTTTGAGGTGGTTGGCGTGCACAATGTCTTGGCAAAATGCATTGGGACCAGTAATCCTATCAATGTTGTGAGAGCGACTATTAATGGATTGACCTCCATGAAAGATGCTAAACAGATTGCCGTGAAGCGCGGCCTATCCGTTGAACAAATAACAGGATAAGCATATGTCTGACAAAGTATTAAGTGTCACGATGACCAAGAGCAAAAACGGTCGTTTGAAAAGTCACCAAGAGTGTTTGAAAGGCCTTGGGCTGAGAAAAATTAGACAGACGGTGCAAGTTATTGATACTCCTGAGAATCGCGGGATGATTAATAAAGTCGCGTATATGGTTAAGGTTGAGGAAGTCTAATGTTTTTAAATACGATCCAAGCATCTGACGGTGCTAGAAAAAAGGCGAAACGAGTCGGGCGGGGCGTGGGCTGCACCGATGGCAAAACTTGTGGACGCGGACATAAAGGGCAAAAAGCGCGTGCCGGGGGATTTCATAAGGTTGGTTTCGAAGGTGGGCAGATGCCGTTGCAACGGCGGCTGCCTAAAGTTGGCTTTACGTCGCATCTTAAAAAATTCACCTCTGAAGTAAGATTGTCCGAAATTAACTCACTTAGTGAAGAGGTTGTTGATATCCAGGTTTTAATTGCCAGGAATGTCGTCCCTGTTTTCACAAAAAAAATCAAAGTGGTAAACACGGGCGTTGTAACTCGTGCTTTTACTGTTAAAGGATTGAGTGTAACGGCGGGAGCGGTATCAACTATCGAAGCCGCTGGTGGCAAAGTAGAGGCTTAACGTGAGTGCGAAAGGGTTTGATGTCGCCGCTGGAACGTTTCGGTTTGCGGAGTTGAAATCAAGGCTCCTGTTTGTGCTGGGGGCGTTTGTAGTTTATCGCATTGGTGCGCATATTCCCGTGCCTGGCATTGATCCCAAAGCTCTGGCAACCATGTTTGAGCAGCAGTCAGGGTCTATATTGAACATGTTTAACATGTTCTCTGGCGGGGCTTTGATGCGCCTCAGTCTGTTTGCTCTAGGGATTATGCCCTACATTTCAGCTTCCATTATCATGCAGCTGATGACAATCGTCATCCCCGCGATGGAGCAGCTAAAGAAAGAAGGTGAATCCGGTCGCCGTAAAATCTCCCAATACACTAGATACGGCACAGTCGTTTTAGCGACGTTTCAATCGGTGGGTATTTCGGTTGCTTTGCAGAACCAGACTGCCGGTGGTTTGGCTGTAGTCATACAGCCCGGCGTCGGATTTGTGGTTGTAACCACGATTACGCTTGTAACCGGCACAATCTTTTTGATGTGGCTGGGCGAACAAGTGACCGAGCGTGGAATTGGCAACGGGATTTCATTGCTGATTTTTGCCGGGATTGTGTCCGGCTTGCCTTCGGCGATTGGTGGAACCCTTGAACTTGCGCGGACTGGCGAAATGAACGGAGCGTTCATAGTCCTCTTGTTTGTTCTCGCTATTGCTGTGACTGGGGTCGTCGTCTTCGTCGAGCGAGGTCAGAGAAGGATTACTATCAACTACCCGAAACGGCAGCAAGGTAATAAAGTATATGGTGGTCAAAGCTCTTTCCTGCCGTTAAAGTTGAATATGGCTGGCGTGATACCGCCGATCTTTGCGTCAAGCATCATCTTGTTTCCGGCTACCATTGCTGGTTGGTTCGGAAATGTCGATGGCTTCGCCTGGCTGCAGGATATTTCTTCTGTGCTGTCTCCAGGGCAACCCATTTATGTGCTTTGCTATGCAATTGCTATCGTGTTTTTCTGCTTTTTTTATACCGCCTTGGTATTCAACTCAAAAGAAACAGCGGAGAACTTAAAAAAGTCAGGTGCTTATCTTCCTGGTATTCGGCCGGGTCAGCACACAACGCACTACATCGATAAAGTCATGACACGGTTGACACTAATCGGAGCGGTATACATCACTCTAATTTGTTTGTTACCTGAATTTTTAATTGTATATTGGAACGTTCCTTTTTCCTTCGGCGGTACGTCTTTACTGATTATCGTTGTGGTTGTGATGGATTTTATATCCCAAATGCAAACGCATTTGATGTCGCAGCAGTACGAGGGATTAATGAAAAAAGCCAATCTGAAAAAGTCCTAATCTAATTTAAGGAGTCAGCCATGAAAGTGCGCGCCTCAATAAAAACTATCTGTAAAAGTTGTAAAGTTATCAAACGAAATGGCGTTGTCCGCGTAATTTGCAAGGACGGGCGGCACAAACAGCGTCAAGGCTGATTTGTTTTTGTGATTTATTTTTCGGGGTGATATAATCCCCCGTTTTACCTTATAGCACTGTGTTTGGAGTATCTGAATGGCTCGTATTGCCGGTATTAACGTGGCTGACCATAAGCATGCGGAAATCGCGCTAACAGCGATTTATGGGATTGGCAGGCAGACTGCCAGAAACATCTGCGATCAAATCGGGGTTTTGCCAACCGTTAAGATTAAAGACTTGACGGAAGAGCAAGTCGAAGCGATTCGGAAAGTTATTTCAGGTATGACAGTCGAAGGCGACTTGCGTCGTGAAGTGTCTATGAATATTAAGCGTTTGATGGATTTGGGCTGCTATCGCGGGATCAGGCATCGGCGTGGACTGCCTCTCAGGGGGCAGCGTACCAGAACCAACGCCAGGACTCGTAAAGGTCCTAGAAAACCAGTTACTAAGTAAGATTTTCAGAAAGGCAAGTTAGATGGCAACCCAAAATCGTGTAAAAAAGCGCATTAAGAAAGAAGTCGCTGACGGCATAGCTCATGTCCATGCTTCTTTTAACAACACTATTGTTACTATCACCGATCGCAAAGGCAATGCTCTGTCTTGGGCGACATCTGGTGGCTCTGGGTTCCGTGGCTCCAGAAAGAGTACGCCTTTTGCGGCTCAGGTAGCAGCGGAAAAAGCAGGCGCTGTTGCGCAGGAATATGGCATGAAGAACCTTGATGTCATGATTAAAGGACCCGGGCCCGGAAGAGAATCAGCCGTTCGGTCGCTTAACAGCATGGGTTTTAAAATTTCAAACATCGTGGACGTCACTCCCATTCCTCACAATGGTTGCCGTCCACCAAAAAAACGTCGCGTTTAGGATAGTGGAGTAGACAATGGCAAGATATCTCGGCCCTGCTTGTAAACTGAGCCGTAGGGAAGGTACTGATTTATTTTTGAAAAGTAGAGGGAAATCTCTAGAGGCCAAGTGTAAGTTAGACCAAAGACCCGGGCAGCATGGCGCTAAACGCACAAGAAACTCCGACTACGCGCTTCAATTAAGGGCAAAACAACGGTTACGCAGAATTTACGGCGTTCTCGAAAAGCAATTTCGTAACTATTACAAAGCTGCCGACCAAAAGAAAGGCGCCACGGGCCAGAATTTGCTGGATTTTCTCGAAAGTCGTCTGGATAACGTCGTTTACAGAATGGGCTATGCTGCGACCCGTGCCGAAGCGCGTCAGCTGGTATCTCATAAGGCGGTTATGGTTAATGACAAACTGATCAACATTCCTTCGTTTCAGGTCTCGGTCGGTGACCAAATCAAAATTAGGGAAAAGTCGAAGTCTCAGCAACGCATTAAAGACGCTCTAGTTGTTGCCGAACAATACGGCTTTCCGGCTTGGGTTGAAGTGAACGCTAAAGAAATGATCGGTGTATTCAAGTCTGTACCGGATCGTATCGATTTAGGTTCCGACATCAACGAACAGTTGGTCGTCGAACTTTACTCCAAGTAAAAATAAGCCCAGGATTTAAGTTATGCAGAGTTCTATTGGCGGCCTTTTAAAACCCCGACTTGTCGAAGTTGTTAACGAAACGGCCAACCACTCAAGAATTGTTATTGAGCCTTTAGAGCGCGGTTTTGGGCATTCTCTGGGTAACGCGTTGCGTCGCGTCATGTTATCGTCCATTCCGGGTTGCGCTGTGACCGAGATTTCGGTCGAAGGGGTGTTGCATGAGTTTACAACGCTCGAAGGGGTTCAAGAAGATGTCATCGATATTATCTTAAACCTTAAGAAGCTTGCGGTCGTAGTACATTCTCGAGACGAGGTTACTCTTACTCTCTCAAAGAAAGGCGTCGGTCCTGTTTTCGCTGGCGATATTGACTTGCCCCATAATGTGGAAATCATTAACCCGGATCTAGTAATCGCTAACATTACGCAACCCGAATGTGCGTTGAATGTAAAAATTAAGATCGAGAGAGGTAGAGGGTACGTTCCGGCCAGCGTTAGAAAGGAACAAAATGAGGACGCGCCGGTCGGCGTTTTGATGGTCGATTCTTCTTTTAGTCCAATCGTCAAAGTAGCCTACCATGTTGAAAGCACGCGTGTCGAGCAGCGTACGAACCTCGATCGATTAGTCATTGAATTAGAAACCAACGGCACCGTCGATCCCGAACAGGCCATCAAATTGGCTGCTTCCATTCTCCACGATCAGTTATCGGTTTTTGTTGACTTTGAAAAAGTTAACGAAAGAGTAGAAGAGGAAGTTGTCATTGAAGAGGAAACTTTCGACCCCATTCTACTGCGCCCAGTTGACGATTTGGAGTTGACGGTACGGTCCGCAAATTGTTTGAAAGCCGAAAATATTTTCTACATCGGGGACCTAATTCAGCGCACCGAAGTTGAGCTGTTGCGTACTCCTAACTTGGGAAAGAAGTCGCTTACCGAAATCAAGGACATCTTGGCAATCAAAGGTCTGTCGCTAGGTATGAGGCTTGAAAACTGGCCGCCGGAGAATCTGGCGGATCAGTCACAATCAGGCATTTGAAATATAAGGCATAAAAATGAGACACCGTAAATCTGGAAGACAGCTTAATAAAAACAGCAGCCACAGAAAAGCGCTATTTAGCAACATGGCGTGTTCTTTGTTTAAGCACGAATTGATTAAAACTACTTTACCGAAGGCGAAAGAGTTGCGTATGCTTGCTGAGCCTCTGATTACTCTTTCAAAAATCGACTCGGTAGCCAAGCGTAGACAAGCCTTCTCTAAGTTGCGCGATCGGGACGTAGTTACCAAACTATTTAACGAACTTGGCCCTCGCTATCAAGCTAGAGCCGGCGGTTATTTGCGTATCATTAAGTGCGGTTTTAGGGCTGGTGATGACGCGCCTATGGCCTACGTCGAATTGGTAGACCGTCCTGAACCTGCGCCAGTCTCCGCTGAATAAAGCCAAGCCACTAAATCGATAACGAAGCCGCGACGGTCCCCACCGTCGCGGTTTTTTTTGTTTTTGACTTTGATTATCCTTGAACAGAAGTGGCCCCGTTCATTTGCACAGCCTGTTAATAAACACTTACTGAGTACGGGGTGTCAAACGGCTTAGAAAATTTTCCAAAAATATCCCGGAAAGATCGTCCAAAAGTTTCCAGCTACGGCGTAGGGTTATTAGTTTTCTACCGCCTTTTTCGGTTGTTTAAATCGATAGGAATCATTGCCTGTTTCCAAGATATCGCAGTGATGAGTAGTGCGGTCTAATAGCGCTGTGGTCATCTTGGCATCGCCGAATACCTGTACCCATTGTAAGCGCCCAGCCCTACCATATCGTCGGCAAGTTGCCGCTATGATTTAATCCCTGTGATTGAACGGCAGTAGCTCGTCGATGCGGCTGTTGGGCCAGGTGGGGAGTTTTTCCAGGGTGTCTTTTAGCCAGGCAGCCGGATCGAGGCCATTGAGTTTAGCGGTGCCGAGCAGGGTTTGAATGACGGCGGCTCGTTGGCCTGCCCGTTCCGACTCAGCGAACAGCCAATTCTTTTTGCCCAAGGCAATGGGGCGAATGCTGTTCTCGACCGAATTATTATCGATAGGCAGATCCCCGGTTTCGGCGTAACGGGTTAATGCAACCCAGCGTTTCAGGCTGTAGTCGATGGCTTTGGCCGTGGCGCTATTGGGCGCGGTGCGCAAACGGGTTTGCTGTAGCCAGTCGTGTAGCTCGGCCAGGAGCGGCAGGCTGTTTTCGGCGCGCCGCTGTTTTCGCTCGTCGATACTTGATTCACGTGCTGCGGCTTCGATCGCATACAGCTTGGCGATGCGATTCAACGCTTCTTGCGCCACGGGACTTTGACTGGCCTGGAACAGATCGAAGAATTTGCGTCGCGTATGCGCCAGGCAGGCCAGTTCGATACACGGTTCGAGCAGGCGTTGCGTTTCAGGATGTGCGCGGGTCGTGGCAAACAAGGCTTTATAGCCCGCGCAGTCATCCACCAACAAGTGGCTGTGCCAGTCACCTAGAAACTGCTGTGCATGTCGGCCGCCGCGATCGGCTTGGTAGTCGAAGAGGATGATTCTGGACTCCGGTTGTAAATCATTGCTACGATAAGTCCACAGATAGGCTTTCTTGGTTTTGCCGTTGCTGGGATCGAGTTGCGGCACGGGCGTCTCGTCGGCATGTAAGCTATCCCTTTGCAATAATTGCCAAGCCAAGCGGTCAGCCAAGGGGGGGGCTAAACGACGCCCAGCCGCCCCAGCCCTAGTAGCGCAAAACCGTTGACCGCCTTGCGGCCATCGATCGGCTCGCGGTGCAGGTAGACCTTCAATCCGGCGTCGAAACGGAACAGGGCAGTTCGTCCAGCGTCAACGGCAGATCGGGCGGCGCACCAGAGGGTAACGCCAGTTTAACGCCGTTGGGCAACTCCGCATTGAGTATCGACTCAACCGATTTTTCACTGGTCAGGGAATGAACAGGCACAAAAACCGGCAAAGCTAATGAACTGTTCCGACCCGCACGGCCAGCTTCACGGTATTGCCCCATCCACTTGCGCAGCAGATTGGCATTGATACCGTATTCCGGCGCAACTTAGCTACCGAAATACCCGGTTGCAAGCAAACTTCTACCAACTCCCGCTTAGCTATCATACAGGCATCGACCGTCTCGCCCGCGCCTCACAATTAATGGGCGCGATAATCGAATCTTGTGCTCTTTCATTCGTTGTCCATCTTTGGATAAGTGGACACTATCTTCGTTCCTTTCGATTTGCTGGTATAGACGCCGTTAAAGGATCGCTTACAGAATGCCAGGGTCTGAAACGGCCGCAAGGGCGTTGGAAAATCGCTTCGATTGCAACTCGTATAGCGCCGGTTTGTTAAATGCGCTCGTCATCTCGCAGAGTCAGCACTTCATAGCCGTCTGCCGTAACCGCAATAGTGTGTTCCCATTGTGCGGAGAGCTTTTTGTCCCGCGTCATAACAGTCCAGCCATCACGTTTTGTTTTGGTTTT
>NZ_JBYMAP010000098.1:0-15062 GCF_057766305.1 Methylomonas sp. BG-2
CCTTTTTATAGCCTCGCTCCGAGCAAAGCTTAACGATGTGACGAGTTGGTTGGTCGTTGTGGTTAACCGGCTATTACGTACCGCACTGACAAAGCTAGGGATTGCGATCGCGCTCAATATACCGGCGATCGTCAGCGTGATCATGAGTTCGATCAACGTGAATCCTCGGATGTAAGGGCGTGAATTGCGCATTTCGGAAAGGGCTCCATGGTATCGAGACGATTCGTTCGGGGAATGGCGGATGAACTGAACGCGGTTGAAGATAGCACAGAATTAAACTTAGTTTTGCGAGTCTCCCCGCATAGGAATCGACTGCGGTATCGATAGTAGCCGAGCGCTAAATTTGACTGGGTTGCAGTTTAGTTCGGTTTAGAACTTCGATTTTTTGGGGTGACGAGAGAGCAATCTCTGGCGAAATGCCGCACATGGCAGCGAGCGAGTTTAGCGGGAACCGGCAACGCACCGAAAATCTACGAAGAAAGCCTATCTTTTCGCAAGCCAGCTTTTTTGCACCGCGACAGGCATGCAGTGGGCAACTAAAAAGTATCCTCGGCGTTATCAAAATCGCGGCTTAGCAGCCTGTGATTTTGATACTCCATGCTGAAAGGCGATGGTATTCGTCAGGAAAATTCATGCGCCTAATCGATCTTTCCGGTCCAATTGGCTGGCGTCAACACCGTATTTTGCGGAGGACGACTAGTGTCCAGATTTGGATAATCCTTGGTGTAATGCAGACCCCGGCTTTCCTTGCGCTGTTGCGCGCAACGGATGATGAGTTCGGCAACGATGACTAAACTGCGTAATTCCAATAGGTCGCTGGTGACTCGAAATTGGCCGTAGTACTCGGCAATTTCCTCTTTCAACAACACTAATCGATTCATCGCGCGTTCCAAGCGCTTGTTAGTGCGGACGATGCCAACGTAGTCCCACATGAAGCGTCTCAATTCGTCCCAGTTGTGGGCAATGACGACTTCTTCGTCGGAGTCGCCGACTTGCGACTCGTCCCAATCGGGCAGGGCGGGTGGCATCGGAATGGCATCGAAGCGATGACGAATATCCTGGTTGGCTTGTTCGGCAAAAACCAAACACTCGAGCAGCGAGTTGCTAGCCATGCGGTTAGCACCGTGCAAGCCGGTGCAAGCGACTTCGCCGATCGCGTACAGACCGGGGATGTCGGTGCGGGCATGGGCATCGGTCAAGACGCCGCCGCAAGTATAATGAGCGGCGGGGACTACCGGTATTGGTTGCCGGCTGATATCAATGTCCAGATCCAGACATTGGGTGTAAATGGTCGGGAAATGCTTTTGTATGAATTCCCGCGACTTATGACTGATGTCCAGATAAATGCAATCGATGCCGTGTTTTTTGATTTCGTTATCGATGGCGCGGGCCACGATATCCCGCGGCGCCAGCTCCAAGCGGGCGTCGTAGCGTTGCATGAAGCGTTCACCATTCGGCAGTATCAAATGGCCGCCTTCGCCGCGCACTGCTTCGCTGATCAAAAATGAACGCGCGCTGGGGTGGTAAAGGCAAGTCGGATGAAACTGCATGAATTCCATGTTCGCGACCCGGCAGCCGGCCCGCCAAGCCAGCGCGATACCGTCGCCAGTGGAAATGTGCGGATTGGTGGAATAGAGATAGACTTTGTTCGCGCCGCCGGTCGCTAGTACCACCACTTTCGCGGCAATCGACAAGATATGGCCGGTTTGGCTATTTAAAACGTAAGCACCGCAGACTCGCCGCTCGCTCAATCCCAACTTGTCGGCGGTGATCAGTTCGACGACATTGTGATGTTCCAACAGCGTCACGTTCGGATGCGCTTTAGCGCGGTCGATCAGCGACAGCGAGACGGCCTTGCCGGTGGCATCGTCGCTATGCACGATACGCCGGTGCGAATGGCCGCCCTCGCGGTTCAAGTGCAATTGCTTTTCGCCGTTGGCGTTGCTTTCCTCGGTAAAGCTGACCCCTTGGTGGCATAGCCATTCAATGCTTTTGCGGCCCTGAGAAACCGTCAAGCGGACAATGTCTTGATTGCAAAGGCCCGCTCCGGCGATCAAGGTGTCCTCGATATGCGACTCGATGGAATCGTGCTGATCGTCGAATACCGCCGAAATTCCGCCTTGAGCATAATAGGTGCTACATTCGGTCAGCGCGAATTTGGCAAGAACGGCCACTTTGTAAGTATCGGCAAGGCGGAGAGCCAGGCTTAAACCGGCGCCACCGCTACCGGCGATCAGAATGTCGTAATAAGGCTGGCGGGAATTTCCTGGGCGTTGGTCTGTCAAGGCGATCTATGTAACGAAAAATGGCGAGAGCGCGGCGGTGGAATCGGCGAAAATTCGGGCGTTCCGGCTTGGCGGCGCGTGAGTCGGAAAATCATATCTCGTTTTAAGCGTACGGTAATTTTTTTTGTGTTGCCAGAACTAATGATGTTTAATTCTGTCCACTTTTATATCAAAACAGAGCAGTGAACGAGCAAGCAAGGCAGACCGAGGATTTGGACCAAGATCTAGTGCAGCGCGTGCAACAAGGCGATAAAGCCGCCTTCGATCTCTTGGTGATCAAATACCAACACAAGATCGTCCATCTGGTGAACCGTTACGTCAAAGATCCCAGCGAGGCGCAGGACGTTGCACAGGATACCTTCATCAAGGCGTACCGGGCGCTGGGCGATTTTCGCGGCGAAAGCGCTTTCTACACTTGGCTGTACCGGATCGCTATCAATACCGCGAAAAATTACCTGCTGTCCCGTTCCAGGCGCCATTTTGACTATGAAGTCGATGTTCAAGATGCCGAGCAGGTTGAAAACGCTCCGCAGTTGAAAGACATCGAAACGCCGGAAAGCGTCTTAGCCAACGAACAAATTGTTCGAGTGATACGCTCGGCGATCGAAAATTTGCCCGAGGAAATGCGGATCGCGATCACGCTACGCGAGTTCGAAGGCATGAGTTACGAGGAAATCGCCATCGCGATGGATTGCCCGATCGGTACGGTGCGCTCCAGGATTTTCCGTGCGCGAGAAGCGATAGAACAAAAACTTAACCCATTGCTCGACTAAAGGTATTTCGATGCAAGACCAACTCAACGAAAAAATTTCTCAACTGGTGGATGACGACCTAGCCAACGCCGAAGCGCTACAGCTGTTGCAGCGCCTGCGGCACGACGACGAACTCGGCGCGAAACTGCGACATTACCAGATCATCGGAGAAGCATTTCGCAGCGACGAATGTATCGTGCTACGCAAGGACTTCGCCGACCGGATACATAGGGAAATCCGCGCCGAACCAATTTATTTCCTGCCCCGCAAAAAAAACCTCTTCAATTGGCGGAAAGCCTCACTGGCGATAGCGGCTTCGGTCGTATTGGCGGTGGTTTGGCTAGCCAGTTATACGAACAGAAACCAACCCGGCAAATTTGGCGGCGTGGAAATAATCGCGCAACGCCAAATTCCCGCCAGCGAGATGCACGCCCGTTTTAAGGAATATCTACAAGCTCATGATAACTCGCTATATGTGAACAGCGAGCCGCGTCAGCAGCCCTATACCCGCGTTGTAGGCTACCAACAGGAATGACGGCGTGAAAGTAATAGCGGTATTTCTGTTTTGGGTGGTTTGCCAAACCGTCCGGGCCGACGACGTGGCTGGCGGCGCGGTAAAATGGCTGGAAAATATGAGTCGCGCGATGAAGACCCTCAGTTTTCAAGGCACGATCATTTTTATGAAGAACGGCCAACTCGACACGATGAAGTATCATCATTCGGTCGAGAACGGCGTCGAGCAAGAACGTCTGACGTCGCTGAATTCGCCGATGCGTGAAGTCGTCCGCAAGTCCAACGAAGTGACCTGCGTTTTCAAGGAAACTGGACAAAAAATCGTCAACCATCACCCGTTGGATAGTTCCTTTATCATCAACATGCCGCGAAACACCGCGGGCCTGGAAAAAAATTACCAATTAGGTT
Organism: Methylomonas sp. BG-2; assembly: GCF_057766305.1. Lineage (NCBI taxonomy): Bacteria > Pseudomonadati > Pseudomonadota > Gammaproteobacteria > Methylococcales > Methylococcaceae > Methylomonas > Methylomonas sp. BG-2. The sequence goes on from NZ_JBYMAP010000098.1 coordinate 3,959, forward strand.
TGGAGGGTCAGGAAGCCGTTGCCATGCTCCCGACTCAAATCGTCACGATTCAACCCAAGGACGACCTGCGCTACATTCGGAAAATCTGGATCGATACCCAGTTCTACCTGCCGTTAAAAGTGGAAGTCTACAACCTCGACGGCACCACGCTGGAACAAGTCGTGTTTACCGATGTGAGTCGCGACGGTGTTCTCGCGGCAACTCCCGGCAGCGCCACCGGCGACGACAGTCGTTTCCACACCAAACATATACACACCAGTCAAGCCGAGCCGCTGGAGCAAGCACCTTTCGAACTCAAACAATGGCCTCCCGGCTTCGAACCGGTGTTTTTCATTCGCAATTCGATCGAAAAATCCGGGAAAGCGGTGGATCACCTGTTGATTAGCGACGGTTTCGCAACGGTCTCGGTTTATCGAGAAGCCAAGGAAGCGCAGGGCATCGAGGGTTTGCATACGCTCGGTTCGGTGAATTCGGTCAGCCGCATCCTCGGCGAGCAGCAAATCACCGTTCTCGGCGAAGTGCCCGCCAAAACCGTCGAGATGATTGCCGCCGGCATTGTGTTGCGGTAAAACCGCGCGAATTCGTTTTTCTTTGTAAATTTGGAGCTTACATGCTGAACAGGCTGTTTTTGGGAGTCTTGATCTATGCGTCGGCCAGCGCCGCCGCCCATGCGCAATTGCCGGACTTTACCGAGATGGTAAAAACCAACGGTGACGCGGTCGTTAACATCAGCACCGTGCAAAAATCCACCGACCCGCAGGCCGATGGCGACCAGCAACAAATTCCGCAGGACGTGCCGCCGGAAATGGAGGAATTTTTCCGGCGCTTCTTTCAGGGGCCGGGACGCGGCTATACCCCCCGAGAAACCAATTCGTTGGGTTCCGGCTTCATCATATCCCGCGACGGCTATTTACTGACCAATCACCACGTGGTTAACAACGCGTCGGAAATCGTCGTTAAACTCAAGGATCGCCGCGAATTGATCGCCAAATTGATCGGTTCGGACGAAAGCACCGACGTGGCCTTGCTAAAAGTCGATGCCAAGGACTTGCCGGTCGTCGAAATCGGCGCGCCCGAGCAATTGCAGGTCGGCGAATGGGTTTTGGCGATCGGCACGCCGTTCGGCTTCGACCAATCGGTGACGGCCGGTATTGTCAGCGCCAAGGGACGCAGCCTGCCCGACGGCAATTATGTACCCTTCATTCAAACCGACGTGGCAATCAACCCCGGCAACTCCGGCGGACCGCTGTTCAATATGCAGGGCAAGGTCGTCGGCATCAATTCACAGATTTACAGCCGGTCCGGCGGCTACATGGGCTTATCGTTCGCGATTCCGATCGACGTTGCGATGAACGTGGTCGAGCAAATTAAAAGCAAGGGCAAAGTGTCGCGCGGCTGGCTCGGCGTACAGATTCAAGACGTCAACCGCCAGTTGGCCGAATCCTTCGGTATGGATAGGCCGCATGGCGCGTTGGTCGCCAAGGTCGTGCCCGGCGGACCGGCCGAAAAAGCCGGCCTGCAAATCGGCGACATTATTGTCGAGTTCAACGGCCACGTTATCGAAACCTCGGGCGAATTGCCGCCCCGCGTCGGTGTGACTCCTGTTGACGAAAAGGCCAAGGTCAAGATCATTCGTCACGGCGAACAGCAAGACATCACCGTCAAAATCGGCTTGTTGCCGGCACAGGCCAGCGCGTCGTTGCCCAGCGCGCCGGCCGCCGCCGAAACCCAAATCAACCGCTTGGGCATAGTGGTGGCCGATTTGACCAACGAACAACGCCAGCAAGCGCAGGTCGAGAAAAACGGCGTGCTGGTGCAAAAGGTCAACAAAGGTATCGCGCTGGATGCCGGAATCCAACCGGGCGACATCATCCTGCGAATCCAAAACACCGTCGTTCGCGACGCGGCGGATTTCAATAGCGTGATTGCCAAATTGCCGGCCGAGAAATCAATCGCGGTCCTTGTCCAACGTAACGGTAACCCGGTATTCTTAGCGTTCAAGATAGACAAGTGATCTGATTGAGGTGACTCAATGGCTACCGCAAGCAATGTGACGCAATTGATCGGTAACACGCCGCTGTTGAAGCTGCAAAAAACCGTCGCGGAGCACTCCGCGACGGTTTATGTCAAACTGGAATCTCGCAACCCCGGCGGATCGGTCAAGGACCGAATCGGCATGGCGATGATCCAGGCGGCCGAACGTTCGGGCCAATTGAAGACCGGCGGCACAATCGTTGAGCCCACCTCCGGTAATACCGGCATCGCGCTGGCCATGGTCGGCGCGGCGCGCGGCTATCGTTGCATTTTGACGATGCCGGAAACCATGTCGCTCGAACGCCGGCAATTGCTGGCCCTGTACGGGGCCGAGATCGTCCTGACGCCCGGCGGTGAAGGTATGAAGGGCGCGATCGCGAAGGCCTGGGAAATCGTCGAACAAACCCCCGGCGCCTTCATGCCGCAACAATTCGAAAATCCCGCCAACCCGGAAGTGCATCGGCAAACCACCGCCCAGGAAATCTGGTCGGCCACCGATGGTCAAGTGGATGCTTTCGTCTGCGGCGTCGGTACCGGCGGTACCATTTCCGGCGTCGCCGATGTTATCAAGAACCGAAATCCCAAGTTTTTGGCGATTGCGGTCGAGCCGGCCGAGTCGCCGGTCATTTCCGGCGGCACCCACGGCCCTCACAAAATTCAAGGTATCGGCGCCGGTTTCGTGCCCAAGAATTTGGAGGTCGATTTGCTGGACGGCACCGAGTTGGTCAGCACCGAGCAGGCAATGGCGATGCGTAAACGCCTGATCGGTGAAGAGGGCATCATGGTGGGCATCTCCTCCGGCGCTAGTATTTGCGCGGCACTGCGGGTAGCGGAGCGTTTGGGGCCGAACAAGTCCGTCGTCACCATCGCCCACGATACCGGCGAGCGCTATCTAAGCATGGGCTGAACCGGGTTACCGGCCGCCGCAAACCCGTATTCCGAGACTTATGGCGGACATCAAACTAAAATCGCGCTCCGGTGGTCCGGGCTATCTGATCAACCGCATCCAAACGCTGTTCGTCAGCATGTTGCGGATCTGGACGATACCCATCGTACTGATGTTGAGCCTTTCGTCCGGGTTCACCACTTATTACGGCCTGTCCCATTTCATCACGCCCTGGATTGCGTTGGTTATCACCATTGCGATTCAATCCATCATCGTGATTTGTTCACTGGAGATCGCCGGCATCCACTGGAAAGCCAACCGGATGCGATTTTTCAGCGTCGTCACGTCGTTGGCTATAGCCTTGGCGGCGTCGGTAACTTTCTCCTACTTCAAGTTTTACGAGATTTCCGAAGCCGAAACCCTGCACATCAATCGCTTGCATCAATTGCGCGAGCAAACCAAAACCTATCTGGACGCGGTATTGCAGCTCAAAACCCGCGTGCTGCGGCAGCAAAAACAGGCCCTGGACCAAGCGTCGCTGGACGTGTCCCAAGCCTATTTCGGTACCCACAACCAAATTGCCCCCGGCTATAAAAACCAAGTGGGCGAAGGGCCGTTTTGGCGGCATTACAACCAGCTTTACCAAGAGAAGAAACAGCGCTTTCAACAACAGGAACAAGCGTTTTCGGCGCTGGACGGACCGCTGCGCGAATTGCAAATCCATTTGAACGAATTGGATGTGACACGCGATGTCGAAACTACCTACGGATTGTTCCTGAAAAGCTATCAGGACCTGCAAGCCGGCATCAACCAAATCGTTGGCGGCACCGGCGAGGCCTTGCCGGATGCGCCGCTGCTGATGACGTATAAGCAGTTCACCGAGGAAGTCAAACCGTCGTTCGCAATGTGGCGCGGCTTTTCCTGGTTTGCGTTCGTGTGCGCGGCGATGGTGGATTTCTTTACCGTCTTGCTGTCCTACCGCTTGGAATTCACCGCGCCGGGACCGTTGACCGAGCAGGAAGAAGAACTGGTCTTCGAATGCCTGCGCCAGTTCAGCGAATTTCGGATTAACGAAAACGACGAGCTGGAAATGGTCATCGAAAAAACCGATCTGGAAAAAGCCAGACGCTATTCGGACTGGTCGCGGATGTTTGTCGTCGGTTTATTGCTCAGCCGAGGTTTTCTCCGCAAGGTTGACGAACGCACCGTGGAATTCGCGCCCAACCTCTATCCGCTGATCGCCGAGAAGATGTCCGATAAAATCGCCGCGATCAAGCAAAAGGCCGCGAATGCGGGTGTTGGAGTCGGCGATGGCTAACCAACTGTCCGAACTGGACGCCTGGTTGACCGGCGCCGATTTGGCGGATGAAGATTCCGCCGATATCTTGCCCTGGGTGGCCGGGTTCGACCCGGACCGGCAAATGGTGTTGCGCAGACTGGGGCCTTATCAAAAATACTACCCGCGCCCCAAACGCTTCATCAAACGTTTTTACCATCGTTTGTATCCGTTGGCGGTCGCCTACTGGCCGCATCGCAAGCAAATCAGTTTGTTCGACGAATTTTGCACGCTGGATCTGCGCTTGGATCTGCGCTTTCAGGCGACGTTCGACTACGCGATGAAGAATCTGGAACGCTTGGAACACCTGAACGAGCATATCAAGCAATGCTATGCCGATGTCGTCGATGATGTGGTGCAGCGCGAACTGGCCAGTCTGGCCGACGGCGCTTGGATACAAAACGGCCTGACCGATGTCGAAGCGCGGATGGCGTTGGCCTTGTCCGAGACCTTGGTCCAGCAAAGCTTGCAAGTCCAGGCGCGGTGCCGAATCGCCGTCGAGTTTGCCGAATTCGAATCGGTGCGATTGGGTCGGGACAGCGTCTATCTGAACGTGCTGCGCAAGACTTACGAATTCAACCGCGACCGGACCTTGGAACTGGCCCGCCAGCAACGCTTGCTGGAGCAGGAGGAAATCGCCGAACGCCGCCGCCAACTGGAACATTTGGCGCAAACCGCCGAATTGGACTTGCAAGCCCAAGCCATCGAAGCCGACAAGCAATGCCGCTTATTGGCGGCCCGGCAAGACCAATTGGCCGAACAGCTGGCGCTGGAAAAACGTCTGCAGGCAGAGCGCCTGCGCCACGAAATGGAGTTGCAGGAAATGCGGCAGGAAGCCGAACTGCGTAGCCAGGAAAAACAAGCCGCGCGCAAGCGTCTGGCCGAAAGCCTGCACCTGGCCGACCAATTGGCGCATCAGGCCGCGCAGCACGAAAAACAGGTGGCCGCCGACATTCAACAGCGGCTGAGGGAGCAACACTTACGGCAAACCAGCCTACTTAACGACGAGGGACTGAACCATGACAACCAGACTAACTAAGCCTGTTTTTAGCCGCTTGCTACTACTGATTTTGATCGCGCTGACCGGCGCTTGCGCGACGGCGCCGCAGCCGATGCGGTTTCGTACCGAAATCGACGCGTTAACCGCGGCCGACGCCCAATCCGTTGCCGGTAAGCGTTACGTCATCCTGCCCGGTAATGCCGACGGCAACCCGCAAGATTTGCAATTCATCGAGTTCGCCGGATATATCGAAAAGGTCTTGAACAATCGCGGTTACGTCAAGGCCGACAAACCGCAAAACAGCGATTTAGTGATGTTTTTAAGTTACGGCGTTGGGTCGCCGGAATCGCGGCAATTGACTTACGACGTGCCGATGTGGAACGACTTCTATCCTTACGGCCCCTACGGCATGGGTATGTACCGCTATTACCGGGGTTATTATCCCGGTTGGGGCGTCGGCGGTTATAGCCAGCGCGTCGAATCCTACACTACCTTCCGCCGCTATCTGTTGCTGGAAGCCTGCGAAGCCGCCACCTATCTGCAGGGCGGGCAACGCAAGCAAATTTGGCGCGCCAACGTGCAGAGTAGCGGTCTGAGCAACGACTTGCGGCTGGTATTTCCCTATCTGGCGGCGGCTGTGCAGCCCTACATCGGCAGCAATACCGGCCACATGGTCACGGTCGATATCGACGAGGCCGACCCCTTGGTCAACAGTTTATTGGGGCCGTTTCGAAACACTGGATTGACGCCGCAACCGGCCGGCGTCGGCCGATAACCGCGCCTTCTTGACATCCCGATACGCTAGCGCCAGACTTGTCAGTCCCGGAGTCCAAGACCTCGGGGCAAACTCAGGGACTATCAAAACGACAATCGGGAGCAGACGATGAAGGTACTACCAAGCGCTTGGCTATTGACGATCGCGTTGACCGCCGCAAATCCGGCCTGGGCCAAATATGAACTGGCGCCCGGCGACACCGTGCTGACCAACTGCCGCGATATTTACACCAAGGGCGTCATCAAAGCCAAGGTTGATGACGGTTACACGGTGCATTTCCCTAAGAATGCCGGCCCTATCCAATGTCCGCCGTTTCGTTGGCACGCCGAATTCGTATTGCCATTCCAATCGGTGCCGGAATATCGGCTGAAGTTTTTGGGCGGATTCAAAAAAGATATTCTGTTCCGGACCGGCGAAGCCGTCACGTTGCGCTTCGAAGCGGATAAACGCATCGTCAAGAGCCGGGCCGTCGTCGATATTGACGCCGAGATTACCGACATCAGCGCCAACGGCGCCATTGCCGTCAAATTGCTCAGTGCCGATCCGGAAGCGGCCGCGACTTTCTGGCAACAAGTCGGCAGCAACTATGTCGATGTGCGCCACAAAGCCTTGGAAGCCGAGCGCGACAAGCGCGCCCGCTGACGAGCCACCCTAATCCCTGACCCAATTTTCGACCAGCCGGCTGGGAATATGCGCCGACTCGCTGGAGCGCGGGTAGTCCTTGCCGGTGATCACGCAATACACCACGCGCAAGGTGTCCCCGAGCAGCAGCCAGGTGATCAGCATGAACAGCCCGGTCAAGCCGGCATTCAAATAGTCGTTGAAAATCAGATGCGGCGCCTTGCCGGCCATGTCCGTGCTGAGCGTGCCGGCTTGCAGTTTGGCCGACAAGTCTTCGGCGTGGCTTAAAAAGCCGATCCGCAAATCCGCCGAAAACAGTTTTTCCCAGGCCGCGCTGCTGGTGACCACGATCAGCCAGGACAAGGGGAGGGCGGTGACCCAAACGTATTTCAATTTGTCCGACTTCACCAAAATCGTGGTGGCCACGCACAGCGCGATGGCCGCCAGCATTTGATTGGCGATGCCGAACAAGGGCCACAGGCTATTGATGCCGCCCAACGGATCGATGGTGCCCATGTACAGGAAATAACCCCAGGCCGCCACCACCGCGGCACTGGTCAAAATAATGCTGGCGTAATGATTGGATTGGCCGACGCCGATGCCGAAGTTGCCCAACATGTCCTGCAACATAAAACGCGCCACCCGGGTGCCGGCGTCCAGCGTGGTTAGAATGAACAAGGCCTCGAACATGATTGCAAAGTGGTACCAAGCCGCCAGCATGTTCGCGCCGAAAACTTGAGCAAACAGATTGGCCATGCCGACCGCCAACGACGGCGCGCCGCCGGTGCGGGCAAACAGCGTCGATTCCCCCATGGTTTGCGCCAACAGCTGCATTTGCTCCACGCCGACCGGAAAGCCCCAATTGCTGATTTTGGCGACCGCATCGGCCGCATTCGCGCCGACGATGCCGGCCGGACTGTTGATCGCAAAATACACGCCGGGCTCCAACACGCTGGCGGCAATCATCGCCATGATGGCCACGAAGGACTCCATCATCATCGCGCCGTAACCGATAAAACGGGCATCGGTCTCGTTAGCCAGCAACTTGGGCGTGGTACCGGAAGCGATCAACGAATGAAAACCGGAAATCGCGCCGCAGGCAATGGTAATAAACACGAACGGAAACAACTTGCCGCCGAAAATCGGCCCGCTACCGTCCACGAACTGCGTCAAGGCCGGCATTTTCAAGTCCGGGCGCAACAGCACAATCGCCACCGCCAGTGCCGCGATCGTGCCCAATTTCATGAAGGTGGACAAATAATCGCGCGGCGCCAACAACAACCAGACCGGCAACACCGCCGCCGCGAAGCCGTACAAAATCACCATGACCGCCAATTGCGGCCCGTCGTAATCGAACCAAGCGCGCAAGGTCGGATTCTCGTCTATCCAGCCGCCGCCCACCACGGCGAAGATCAACAACGACACCCCGATCAAGGTCGCCTCGGCGACCCGGCCGGGCCGCAGATTATGCAAATACAGCCCCATCAAGACTGCGATCGGAATCGTTGCCGCCACCGTGGAAGTGGCCCAGGGGCTGTGCTTCATCGCATTGACCACTACCAATCCCAAGACCGCGATCAGGATCACCATGATCATCATCACCCCGACCATCGCGGCTCCGCCGCCGATCGCGCCGAGTTCGTCCTTCGCCATTTGGCCCAGCGAGCGCCCGTCGCGCCGCACCGAGAAAAACAAGGTCACGAAGTCCTGCACGCAACCACCCAACACCGCGCCGATCAAAATCCACAAGGTGCCCGGCAAATAACCGAATTGCGCGGCCAAGGTCGGGCCGATCAACGGGCCGGGACCAGCAATCGCCGCGAAGTGATGGCCGAATACCACCCATTTATGGGTCGGCATGAAGTCGCGGCCATCGTCGAAACGCTCGGCCGGCGTGGCGCGACCGGCATCCAGCATCAACACCTTCGCGGCGATGAAGGCGCTGTAAAAACGGTAGCCCAGTGCGTAAACGCACACCGCCGCCACGATCAGCCAAAGGCTGTTAATGGTTTCGCCGCGTTGCAGCGCAATGCCGCCCACGGCAACCGCGCCGATCGCGGCGATGACTGTCCAAAGTAAATTAACGGGTAAGCGTGAGCTTGGGCTCGGCATGACCAAATCCTTGATGGCACAAATGAAAAATGAGAGGGTGTTCATGGTATCACGGCGGCGGAATCGTCTGAAGCCGCACTGCGTGGCCGAGGGGCATCGAGCTATGCTGCTGTTATAGGAATAATCCACGGCATGACTACCAACGGTGCGTAGATAGACTATGGATAAAGACCCTGCATGCAGCGGGCTTTATCGCGCTAGTTTCCTGGATACGACCCAAATAAACTACAATTGCGCCATGAAATTGCGGTCACGCGGCATGTCCTGGCTTTGCAAATAGCCGTCTGGCGTCGCAACTAGCCGCCTGGTCTGTTGCATCATTCGGATCGAGGCAGCCAGTATGCCAGTGGGGAATCCCCTCTCGACAACCGCTAACGAGTCACTCCATCCGACCAAAAAACCGCTGTGCGGATTTCGTCGGGCGAGTTTGGCTTTGGGCCACTACCTCTCCTCGGATCACTAAATGAAACTCATGCCCTTGCTCGTAGGCGGTGTCGCCGCTGGACTCATCATTGTCGCAGGTGAGGCAGTTCTGAATTTGCTCGTGCTCGCCGAAGACTGGGCCAATCTGTTTGCCCGCTTTTCCCTTCCTCAGCCAACCCCGCTCGTCGCGGCACAGGGGCTACTCAAGCTGCTTCTCCTTGGCATTTTTTCTGTATGGCTGGCGGCCAAACTTAAGTCGGCGTTTCCCAAGCCCGGTATCGCGGGCATTGCATCTGGCCTGTGCGTTTGGTTTCTGGTTTGGGCATGGGTGCAGTGGGGAATGTTGCTCGCCGGTTACGTTACGGCATACGTCGCGGTCATTACCGTCGCGTGGGGGCTTGTCGAGCTGCCTTTAGCCGTATGGGCAGGTACCTGGGTGCAATCGCGACTAAGCGGAAGATCGCAGTGAGCGCCTTCGTTTGCTTTCTGTAAGTGGCTTGGCCCAACCCGGTAGCCGAACGGAGCAGCGCGAAAGGCCGTGCAGGCCGCTCATTTCCCCCGGCGGAATTGGGCTTAAACGATGAGTTGGGCCAGCTCGGCCAGTAAGACTCCATATTGAGTGCCGATAGCCGGCAGGTCTTTGAAAATGGCCGTCAGATCTTTCAACGTGCCTATGGTTTTGCTGATTTCGGTTTTAGGCGGATTTGCTTGACCGGCCTGGACGGCGAGTTGGTCGATTTGGGTTTCCAAGGCTTGGCGGTCGGCTTTTTTCAACGGTGCATCGTCGATTAACGCGCCTAGCCGTTGCAGCAGGGTTTTCAATTCGCCTTCGGCCAGTTGTTCGATATGCAGGCTTTGTTGGTTGTAGTCTCCAACGGCGACGTTGCCGTGATTGACGTCGCCAATTTCGGTGTAGTGGCGGTGATCTTGTTTCATGTAAGACGTCTCGATAGTTATCGGTTTGTTTATCGCATCGTGGACAAACTGGGCCAGTAAATCGGCCTTGGCTTTTTCGGTAGCCGCTATTTTTTGGTCCGCCGTTCTGAGCTCTTCGGCATGGTTCAATTTCAATGCCATCAATTGCAATTGGTGTTCCTGCCGAAGCGCCAAAATCTCCACCTGTTTTTGCTGTTCCACCTTGGCATAAATCGCCGCTTTGTCGACCGCTTCGTGATCCTCGCTTTGCACCCGCAATACCACCGAATCGGCTTTGCGTTCCATTTGCTGGATGAAGATGCCGCCGCCTTGGGCTTTAATCGCTTCTATCGCCCGTAGCAGGGCTTGCAGCTCTTCGGGGGTATGGGCGATGAAATCCACGGTGTTGGCGATTTCCTGGTATAGCTTGGCGAAGTCGCTGGGGCCGAATTCGCCTTGCGGGGGATTTTTCTCGGATTGATCGCGCTTCAAATAGACGAAGCGAGCTTGGGCGCCGTCGAAACGGGTAGTTTTGTCCACGTTCCAGTTTTCCAGTATCGCGCCGGTAAATTCCGCGCCGTTGAAATGGGTTCCCAAGGCCATGGCTTCGCTGAAATTGGCGTTTCGCACGTCGCAGTCGCTTAAGTCGGCGTGGCTCAGGTCAGCATGGTAAAAATCGGCGCCGTGCAAGTCCAAGCCGGCCAACACTGCGCCGCGCAGGTTGGCATGGGCGAAGCGCTTGTCGCCTAAATTGCCGGCGCTCAGCAATTGTCTGATCGCGCGCCGCTCCAATAGGGTGTTGCGGGTATCGGCCAAATGCAGGTTCGTGGCTTGCCGCCAGCGGCAGCCGATCATCGCGGTACCGCGGAAACGGGCGTGGCGCAGATCGGCCTGGCTGAAGTCGGCGCCGGTCAATGTCGCACCGCGAAAATCGCTGCCGCCCCAGCTTCGCCAAGCCAGGCTCAAACGCCGTAACGCCAACAGCATCGGTTCTTCGTGTTT
>NZ_JBYMAP010000099.1:0-15053 GCF_057766305.1 Methylomonas sp. BG-2
CATGGAGCCATTACCGAGAGCAACGTCGACGCATGGACGGCTCGCAATACACTCACGCAGCAGGAGAATGGAAAATCCCGCCCGCCCTTCGACAAGGCTCCCCTGAGCGCAGCCGAAGGGCTCGGGACGAACGGGATTTGTCATCGCCCAACGGCTGTTTTTTGAATAAACGGCTTTGCAAAGTACGGCGCGTGGTCCGCCTGCGCGGACCGGTCAAAATTGTCGTGGCCACGACAAAACCATGGACAAATTGTTGTGTTGTTGGACAACTCACTCGAACTGGACGGCGGAGTTCTGAACGAAACGGGTTAAAACCCTGTGTATTGACGGGTTTTGTTGCGCTGGTTTTGGTGGCACTTATATTGCTTAGAAGAGGCTTGAAAATCCCGGATTTTCAGCGTTGCGGCGGACTCGGGAAGCTGTTCGTCGTCGGTGTAAGCTCAGTTGTAGAGGTGATGAAATGATCGAAGTGTTGATGGTATCCCTGGTGATGCTGGTGGTGGCGGTTTGCGCATTTGCGCCGCTGGGCTGCACGATTTTCGCGCAATCCAAAACGGCGGCAGCGGCGAAAGCTAAAGCCAGCGAGTCCGTGTCGGAGTTCTCCGGTATTTTGGTACCGGAAGATTCGGTTTTGAAGCGCCATTTCCTGGCGCAGTTGCAAGCTGAAATAGAAGCGACGCTGTTTCCGCGTCCGACCGATTCGATGCTACAGCGTCACTACGACGCGCTGGTCGCGGCGGAAGTTGAAAGCCGCTTGGCCGGCAACCGATAAGCTTAAGCGTCAGTCGGAAACGAGGGTCGCCGGCCTTTGCCGCGCGGCCCTTTTTTGTTTGCATGTCGTGTTGCATTCGCCGAAACTCGTGGATACGGAGCGTTAGCGAAGCGGTGATTTCTAGTCCGTGGTGGGCTTGGCGCCCGGCGCGTTCCGATGGCGAACCGAAGCCCGCAAGGTATCGCGCTCGCCCTTAAGCCCCGTGAAAGCTTACGCTCGGGTGGGGACGAAGTGGTCCAAGGATCGGAACGCCGTGCATCGACCAACGCCGGCCGGCCTAAATCGCGAGACTCGCGGCTAGGATGCGTCCATTTTGTAACCGAAGCCGCGCACCGTCTTCAATAACTTTGGCTCGTAGTCGTCGTCGATTTTTCGGCGCAATTGCCGGATATAGACGTCCACCACGTTAGTCAACGGATCGGCGCTGTAACCCCAGACTTGTTCGAGAATGCGGGTACGGCTCAGTACCTTGCCGGGCATGCGCATGAAGCATTCCAGCAACGCGAACTCCTTGGGTGTCAGCTCGATTGGGCTATCGCCGCGGCGGACTTCGTGAGTCTCGCCGTTCAGGGTCAGATCGGCGATGCGTAATTCCTTGGCATCCACTTTCAATTCGCCGCCGCGTCGCCGCATCAACGCTTCGATGCGGGCCAACAATTCTTCGAACGCGAAGGGTTTGGTCATGTAATCGTCGGCGCCGGCGCGTAGGCCGGTGACCTTATCCTGCACGGTATCCTTCGCGGTCAACATTAAAATCGGCGTTTCGACGCCACTTTCGCGCAGGCGCTCGCAAACCTCGCGGCCATTCATGTCGGGCAAGCCCAGGTCGAGAATGATGACTTGAAAGCCGCCCTCGGCGGCCAGCAAGATGGCTTCCTGGCCGCCGCCGGCCCGCTCCACCGCATAGCCTTCCGCTTTCAAGCCGCGTTGTACGAAGTCCACGATGCGTTTGTCGTCCTCGACCAGCAGGATTCGCATATAGCCGTTTTCGGGCGAGGGAATGTATTGGTTTTTTTCGTTCATGGCTAGCCAGTTGGGAGTTGCTTGGACAAGGGAAGGGCGATCGTAAACGTCGAACCGGCGTTTTCGGTGCTGCTGACCGAGATCCGCCCGCCGTGGGCCTTCAATATCGACTTCGCCATCGGCAGGCCCAGGCCGGTGCCGTCGTCGCGGGAGTGTAACGCGTTTTCGCTACGGAAGTGGCGGTCGAAGATCCGTTCGAGGTCGCCGGCCGGAATGCCGATGCCTTGATCGCTGAGACTGAACACCGCTTCGCCGTTTTCGATCGACAGTACGGCGGCGATATGGCCGTCCGGATTGGAGTAGCGGCAGGCGTTGTCTCCGAGGATGAACAATACCTGACGCAGCCGTTGCTTATCGCCGCGCACCCAGACCGGCTGATCGGGCAGGCGTAGCGATACCGACAAGGCGTTTTCCTCGGCCATTACTTTAAAATCCTCGATGGCGCCGCCGATCAATTCGGCGAAATCCAGGCCATCCCATTCGAATTGCATCATCGTGGTTTCGGCGCGTGCCATGAACAATAAATCGTTGACGTATTTTCCCAGTTGTTCGGAAAGCTCTACGATGCGGTGCAGCGCGTCCTGGTACTCCTCGGGATCGCGTTCGCGGCCGCGCAGCGTGACTTCCGCTTCGCCGCGGATCACCGTGATCGGCGTGCGCAGCTCGTGGGAGATGTCGGCGAAAAATTCGCGGCGGGCGTTGTCCAGCCTTTGCAGTTCTTCGTTGAGTTGGCGTAATTCCTGGGTCCGCTCGGCGACGCGCCGTTCCAGCACGGTACGGCCCTTGCGCAGCTTTTCCTGCTGGCGTTCGAGCTCCTGGGCCATTTGGTTGAAGTGTTTGGCGAGATAGGCAAATTCGTCGCCGCTGTCGAGCGCCAGCCGATAGCGTAGATTTCCGGAGGCGATTTCGTTGGTGCCGGCCATCAAGGCTTCCAGCGGTTTCCGCAAACCGCGCATCAAGTAAAGGCCGGATGTCAGGCTGAAGGCGGCGGCCAGCAGCGCGCTACCGATCGCAAGCCAGCGCGAGCGTTTGACCAGCGCTTCCAATTCCTCGCGGGCTTTGTCGGCTTTGGCCCGTTCGGCATTAATCGCCACATCGATCAAGGGTTGAAATTTACCGTCGATTTCTTCTTCCGAAAATTTAGAGAGTAATTGGGTGGCCTTTTCGCGTTTGCCTTGTTGGCGTAAACGCTCGACTTCGTCGAAACGGTATTTGCTGGCGTCCAAAAAAGCCGTGAAATGGGCGACTCGCTCCAATTCCGCCGCTTTCCCGGACCAATCCGCTCGGTCCTCCGCCGAGGGTTGCACCGCCGTCGCGCGCAATGCGGAAACCGCGTCGTACAAATGTTGCTTGGAGGCGTCCACTCCGGCCTGGGCGGCCGGGCTCTCGGTGATCAGCCGGTCCAGCCGTTCCTTAAAATGCCGGTAGGCTTCCAGCGACAGGCGTTGATAGTGGTCGAAGGCTTCGTAGGCGCGCTGACTGCGTTGGAAATAACCGGCGACCTGATTTGTTTCCCAGAACATCGTGCCGCCCATCATCAGCACGAAGCCGAACGAAATGGCGATGACCAGAGTCAGGCGGCGGCGAAACATGGCGCTTTATTTGGCGTCGCCGCCACTTTCGTCGAGTTGCTTTTCCATCGATCGAATGGCTTCCAATTTCTCCCGCAACAACCGGGTCTCGTCGGACTTCGGCGTTCCGACATCCCCCCTTTCCTTCGCTTCGTTGGGTTGGGCGGTGCGTTGCTTGCGTTCCAGGCCGCCGAGTTTTTTTGAATAACCTTGAAGCTGTTTCAATGTCGCGGTTTGGGTGGCCACGAATTGCTTCATCGCTTCGTCCGGCAAGGCCGCTGGCGGCAGGCTGCCGATGTCGTCAAGGATTTTCGCAATGTCGCCGCATGTTTCGGACAAGACTCGGCCAACCAGGAGCTGCAGGCGGTTGGTCAAATTCGGCGTTTCCTTATTTTGTTTGACCAGCATTTTGCATTGCTCGGCGCGAGCCGCCGGGGTCAGCGAGGCCGTTTTCGCGGCAAACGCGAGCAGGCGGTCAAATTCGCTGGTCACTTTCGGCGGGGTGTAGCATTCCGGGGCGGGTGGATTAGGTTGGGGCTCCATTTGGGCGCAACCGGACAATAGCGCGATACTCAGAACAGCGAGCTTGGATTTCATCATCGGTTTATGACACGGGTTAAACAGCGATTTTACCGGTTCTAGTCGAGCATCGGTAGCGATAGTCGAAAGCGGTTGCCGTGCAGACCGGGTTCGCCGTCCACCCAGGCTAATTTCCCTTGGTGGTTGGCGATATAAGTTTTGACGGTTTCCAGATTTAATTCGGCCAGATCCCCGAAAGAGCCGGCGGGAAACCTAAAAAACGGTTCCAGGATCGCGCTGCGTAGCGCCGGATTGATGGCCGGGCCTTCGTCTTCGATTTCCAGCTCCAATTCGGTATCCTGCAGGCGCAATCGTAATGTGATTTCGCTGTCTTCCGGCGCATGAGCCCAGGCCAGCAGCAACAGTTGTTCGACGATCAGATGCAGTTGGTCGGCAACGCCGGAAATCACCGCCGGTTGGGTCTGTTTCTTCAAATGCAGCGACTTGGCTCGTAACTTGGCGCGCAATCCGCTGGCGACTTCGTCGATCAAGTTTTCCAGATCGATCAAGTCTTTTTCTTCCGGCTCCTGGCTGAATTGGCTGTCGTTTAACTGGCGCAGGCAGTCGTCGTACAGTGCTTGCAGGTCGGCGACGGCACCGTGCAGGCCGCCGGGATCGCCGCCATTGCCGGCGGAGTGCAGGCCGATTTTCAGCGCGGCCAGCGGGGTGGCGATTTGTCGAGTCATGCCGGCCATGGTTTGATGTTTGGCGTATTCCAGTTCGTGCAGGCGGTTTCTCAACCATTCCAGGCGATTGCCGAGTTGCCGCCAATCTTCCAAGCCGGTCAATAGTATCGGCTCGGTGACACCGCCGCTCAAGCCGCGTACCGCGCGTTCCAATTGGCCGATCGCGCGCATTTGCACGTATACCACTCCGATCACCAACAACGCGGAAATCACCGCCAGCAGGCCGCCCTTGATCATTACGTCGCGTTCCAGCGCGGCCGATTGGCGATTCAATTGTCGAAAGCGTTGATCCACATAGGTTTCGAAATCCCTGGACAGGGTGGCGGCCGACTCTCGCAAACTTTGAAAGGCTTCGTCCAAAGGCAGCTTGATGTCGTCCTCGCTGGCCGAGCCGATGATTTGTTGATAAATCAAGACTTCCTTCTCGGCCAGCTCGTTGGCCAGCAGCGCAATCCGATTGTCCACCCGCAGTTTCAACAGTTCGTTCAGGGCTTGTTTAAAGGTGGTCCGGGTCGCCTCGTAGGATTCGCGCTCGTAGGGTTGACGCAGCGCGGGGTCTGACAGCAACACGAACAAGCGGGCCTTGCGCTCCACGTCCGAGGTCTTTTGCAGGACCAGCCGAATGTTTTGAGTTTGCTCGAATATCCGGGTATTCAACTCTCTGCCCAATGCCGAGGCCTCGCGCATGGTAGCCGCTGAATGAACCACGGCAACGAATAACGGGATTGCAGTCGCGACGAAGCCCAACGCGGTCAGGGCCTTAAAAGAAATCAGTTTTTTAAAGTTCATCCTAACGTCGCCGCCTTGGTGATGATGCAATAGTAGTGGGAATTCCGGAATTCGGAAGGTTCGCGCCCGCCAGCCTGCCGCGAAATGGATGGGATAATGCCGGGTAGTCTTCATTTAATTTTAATCAAAACTTCAGGGTTAATCTCATCTGGATGGACTAATCTCTAATCCCGTATACGTCTGATATAGTACTGGTACAAGATTAACAATGGCTTAGCTCTAATAGCTAGAATATGTCTCATAATTTTCCAGTTGGCCGCCACTGGCGGTAACGAGATGGGATTAAGCCCCGCGATGATTGGAATCCTACAATCGGCTTCCCAGGTAAACAGGGAACGCGTTCACTGAAATTTAAGGAGTCTTCACTTGGTTATCCAGCAGCATACCTTCGATAGTTGTTTCGAGGTCGTTTTGGCCGACACGCCCGAGAGCCAGTGCATTCATTACAACCTGAGGTATCAAGTCTATTGCGACGAAATGGGCTACGAGGACAAATCGCGTTTTCCGGACAAAATGGAATACGACGAATGGGATCATCACTCGGTGCATTTTTTGGTGCGTGACAAAATCTCCAAGCAATGGCTGGGCGGTTTACGATTGGTATACCCGCAATGTTTCGAATTTCCGTTCGAGCACAAATGCAACGATGTCGCGCCGATTTCCGAAGAGCAATATCTGCAGGCGGTGGAAATCTCCCGCTTATGCGTGATCAAACAGGCCCGCCGCGTGGCTCAGCCCGGCAGCGAGGAGCTGGGCGGCAACGTCACGATGTTGCGCGCTTACCGCCAGCAAAGCAAAAGCCTGATGTGGGGTTTGTATCGGGCGGCGGTGCTGTATTGCGCCCGTAACGGCATCAAGCATTGGTTTATTCTGGTGTCACCGTCCTTGGCCCATGCGGTTAAAAAAGAAGGCTTCCAGATGACGCAAGCCGGCAATCCCTGCGAGTTTCGCGGCCAGCGCATACCTTATATGCTGGATGTCGATCAAATTCTGGCGAATCCGTTTTGGCTGACCGATTACCGCAACGAATATCTGCGGTTTTCCCAACTCGACCGGAACGCGCCGGCGGCGCTTAAAGTGGCGGCGTCAGGCCGCTCGCAGCTTGGATCAGTTGGCTGAGTTGGCGGATCAGCGCGCCCCTGGCGCTGGTCTTGCGCCAAACCAAGCCTATGGATCGATGGGGTGCCGGCGGCTGAAACGGCAGATAGCAAACCCCGGCCTCGGCGCGCGCCGCGATGCGCGGCACCAAGGTGATGCCTGTTCCGGCCCTGACCATTTGCCGCAAGGTTTCCAGGCTGGTGGCGCGTACGTCCTGTTCCTCGTCGGTGCCGACAGTCTGACACACTTGCAGGGCGTGGCCGCGCAAGCAATGGCCTTCGTCCAGCAGCAACAAGTGTTCGCCGCGTAAATCATCCGCCGCGACCGGCGCTTTGTCGATCAATGGGTGGCCGCCGTGCACCGCCAACAAAAACTCGTCGTCGAATAACCGCTGGCTATTTAGAAAATCCTCGTAAATCGGCATCGCCAGCAACGCGCAGTCCATTTGCCCGCTCCGCAGTTGGTGCAATAGTGGTTCGGTTTTTTCCTCGACCAATATCAAGCGTATCCGCGGTAGGGCTTGCTTGATCAGCGGTACCAGCGGTGGAAACAAATAGCTGGCCAAGGTCGGGAAAGCACCCAAACGCAGATTGCCCGATAGCGGGTCCTGGGCGGTGGCGGCCAATTCCTTGATATTGGCCTGTTCCTTCAGGATGCGCCGGGCCGAGGCGATGATTTGTTCGCCGAGTTCGGTCGGCAACACTTTTTTGTTGGTGCGCTCGAAAATCTGGATACCCAATTCGTCCTCGAGCTTTTTGATTTGAGTGCTTAAGGTCGGTTGGCTGATAAAGCAGCGTTCGGCGGCTTGGCCGAAACTGCGCAAGTCGGCGACGGCGATCAGATAATGCAAGTCACGTAGATTCATGGCGTTTTAACGGAGGGCGGGTTGGACGGTATGGTTTTACTATAGTTTATCCCTTTGAATTTATAGCGCTTCTCGGCAGGTTGCACGGATCTGCCGACCGGGTTTCGCGGATCGGTCGCTCGAGCTGGCCGCCCCGCGTGCGGGGCTCCACGTCGCTCGGAGGCGGTGGGGTGAAGGCCCGGCTTTTGGTAACCAATCAGATTCGGAGGCGATGGGTCGCATGCGGTCCAGTCCCGTTCATGATCGAATCGGAGAGACAGATGAATTCCAAACTCACTCGTTTAGCCGGCATCGCGCTGGTCTTGACTTCGGGTTCCTTGCCGGCGGCGGACATCTTCGAATTCGCCCGCGAAGGCAATCTGGCCGGCATTGCCGAATACGTGCAACGCGGCGGCGCGGTGAATACGGTTGACGAAGACGGCTATCCGCCGTTGATTTTAGCCGCTTACCACGGTCATTTGCCGGCCGTGCAAGCCTTGCACGCGGCCGGCGCCGACGCTTGCGCCGAAGACGCCAAGGGTAACGACGCGCTGATCGGCGTGGCCTTCAAGGGCGACGTTGAGATCGCCCGTTGGCTGGTCGAGCGCGCCGGCTGCGGCGTCAATCACCGGAACCGGCTGGGTCAAACCGCGTTGATGCTGGCCGGGTTGTTCGGCCGCGAGCCCATCGCCGAGCTATTGTTGCGGCGCGGCGCGGATTCGGAACTGCTGGACTCGCGAGGCAACAGCGCGATCAGTCTGGCGCAAAATCAAGGTCAAGACCGCTTCGTCGCCAAATTACGGCGTTTGTCGAGTCTGCGCTAGGTTACTCCCACGCCAACGCGCCGCCGGTCTGGTATTCGGTGACGCGGGTTTCGAAGAAGTTTTTTTCCTTGCGCAGATTGGCTTGTTCGTCCAGCCACGGCAGCACGTTGCCGGCGCCGGGGAAGGGTTCCTCCAAGCCGACTTGCCGCGCACGACGGTTGGCGACGTAACGGAATTGCTCGACGTGCAAGCCGGCGTTGTAGCCCAGGATAGGCTGACGCAGGATGTAACCGGCGTAGGCCGCTTCGGCGGCTTCGGCTTCGTCCCACATTTGCCGCAGCGCTTGCGGGTCCAATGCCAGATTTTCTTCCTCCAGCAACTGGCGCACCACGCGAATGCCGAAGGCGCAATGCAGCACTTCGTCGCGCATGATGTACTGGAGCTGCTCGGCGGCGCCCTTCATCAAACCGCGCCGCTGCAAGGCAAACACCGGGCTGAAGCCATTGTAAAACCAGCAACCCTCGAACACGGCGGCGAAGAACAGATAGGCCATGGCAAATTCGTGCAGCGCCTCGCGGTCGGTCAATGGCCGCCCGGATTGCAGCACGCCGTGCAGGCGGCGGTTGGCCAGCGCGATCTTGGCGTGGATTTCCGGCACTACCCGGTAGCGGTTGTAGATTTCGCGCTGGTCCAGCCCCAGGGTTTCGATGCAGTGCTGGTAGGTCCAGGTGTGCAACGCTTCCTCGTAGACTTGCCGGGCCTGGTAGATTTGCAGTTCCGGCGCGCTCATCTTTTCCATCACCGCCAGACCGATGTTGCGCATCGCCAGAATGTCGGAGGTGGTCAGATAGGCCAGCACGTTTTCGAACACGTGGCGCTCGGCCGGCGTCAGCGCGTGCTGGTAATCGTGCAAGTCTTGCGCCATCGAGATTTCCAGCGGCGTCCAGTGGTTGCGGTTGGCGTTCAGGAAAAACGACCAGGCCCACGGGTATTTGAAAGGCGCCAACTGATTGATGTCGGCCTGACCGTTGACCACCCGCTTCTGCCCGGCCTCGACCGGCGGCAAGGCCGAATTGGTCCGCTGCACGACACTTTCGTCTCCCACGTCGGCAACCGGCGCGACCGGCAAATCCCAATCGTCGAATGCTAACCCGGCCTTCATTGGCAGGCCTCGCAATCCGGATCGGCAATCGAGCAGACTTTCATATCGTTCCGACGCTCGGCGTGGGAATGCAGCTCGAACCGCTCCGCGGTTCCGGACGCCGGAGCGTCCTCCATCGGGTTCCCGCGCGAAGCCTGGGAACCATAATCGCTGGCGCCGCCGGTTTTCTCCATCGCCGTCGCCCCCAAACTGCGCAGATAATACGTGGTCTTCAAGCCGCGTTGCCAAGCCAGCCGGTACAGGTGGTCCAGCTTGCTGCCGGTGGGCGCGGCGACGTACAGGTTCAGCGACTGCGACTGGTCTATCCACTTCTGGCGGCGGGCGGCGGCCTCGATCAGCCATTCCGGGTCGATTTCGAACGCCGTGGCGTAACGCGCCTTGACCTCCCCCGGCACCCGCTCGATGGCGGCCAGCGAGCCGTCGAAGTATTTCAAATCGGCCACCATCACTTCGTCCCACAAACCCAGCGCCTTCAGCTCGCGCACCAGCGCGGCGTTGACCACGGTAAATTCGCCGGACAGGTTGGATTTGACGTACAGGTTTTGATACACCGGTTCGATGGACGCCGACACGCCGACGATGTTGGCGATGGTCGCGGTCGGCGCAATTGCCACGCAATTGGAGTTGCGCATGCCGACTTGACCGATGCGCTGCCGCAAGCCCGGCCAATCCAGCTGCCCGCCAGTAGGCACGCCCAAATCGCCGCGGGTTTCGCTCAAGCGTTCCAGCGTGTCCGGCGGCAGCAAACCTTGCTGCCACAAGCTACCGGCAAAGCTGCTGTAGCGCCCGCGCTGCTCGGCCAAATCCGCCGAAGCGCGGTAGGCGTGGTAGCAGAGTATTTCCGCCGAACGGTCGGCGAATTCCAGCGCTTCCGCGCTGGCGTGCCCGACGCCCAAGCGCTGCAGGCAGTCGGCAAAGCCCATCATCCCCAGGCCGACCGGACGGTGGCGCAGGTTGGCGTTACGGGCCTTGGGCGTGGCGTAGTAGTTGATGTCGATGACGTTGTCCAGCATGCGCATCGCGCTGGCGACGGTGCGTTGCAGCTTGTCGGCGTCCAGTTGCCAGACGCCGCCGCGCTCGACCAAATGCGCCGGCAGATTCACCGAGCCCAGGTTGCAGACGGCGGTTTCGTCGGCGGACGTATTCAGCGTGATTTCGGTGCACAGGTTGGAGCTGTGAATGACGCCAGCGTGTTGCTGCGGCGAACGCAGGTTGCAGGCATCCTTGAAGGTAAGCCACGGATGGCCGGTCTCGAACAGCATGGTCAGCATCTTGCGCCACAACTGCACCGCGCCGATGCGTTTGTACAATCGGATTTCGCCACGCTCGGCCTTGGCTTCGTAGGCTTGATAGGCCTCGGCGAAGGCGGCGCCGTACAAATCGTGCAAGTCCGGCGCGTCTACCGGCGAAAACAAGGTCCAGTCGCCGTTGTCCCGCACCCGCTGCATGAACAAATCCGACACCCAGGCGGCGGTGTTCATGTCGTGGCAGCGGCGGCGCTCGTCGCCGGTGTTTTTGCGCAATTCCAGAAATTCCTCGAAATCCAGATGCCAGTTTTCCAGATAGGCGCAGACCGCGCCCTTGCGCTTGCCGCCCTGGTTGACCGCCACCGCCGTGTCGTTGACCACCTTTAAAAACGGAATCACGCCCTGGCTGTGGCCGTTGGTGCCCTTGATGCGGCTGCCCAACGCCCGCACCGGCGTCCAGTCGTTGCCCAGGCCGCCGGCGTATTTTTGCAGCAACGCGTTTTCCTTGATGCCCTGGTAAATGCCGTCCAAGTCGTCGGAGACCGTAGTCAGGTAGCACGACGACAATTGCGGATGGCGGGTGCCGCTGTTGAATAAGGTTGGCGTCGAGCACATGAAATCGAAGCTGGACAGCAACCGGTAAAACTCGATGGCGCGGGCCTCGCGGTCGATCTCGTTCAAGGCCAGCCCCATCGCCACCCGCATGAAAAAGCACTGCGGCAGTTCGATGCGGCGACCGTCGATGTGCAGGAAATAGCGGTCATACAGGGTTTGCAGACCCAGGTAATCGAATTGCAGATCGCGTTCGGCCAGCAAGGCCGCACCCAACACCGCCAAATCGAAGTCGGCCAGACGCGGGTCCAGCAACTCGGCGGCTACGCCGGCGGCGACGAATTCGGCAAAGCAGCCGGCGTAATGTTCGTGCATGTCCGCTTGGGTCCAGGCCGTACCGGTTGCTTCCAGGCGCAGATTGCTCAACAGCAAGCGCGCGGCGACTTTGGCGTAGTCCGGGTCGGTTTCGATCAAAGTGCGCGCCGCCAGCACCAGCGCCTGACGCACCGCCGCCAGCGGCATGCCGTCGTATAAATTGGGCAGGGTTTGCGCCCACACCCGTTCGGCATCGGCGCCGGCCAAACCGGCGCAAGCCTCGCGGCATAAGGCGATGAAGGCGGCCTGATCCAACGGCCGGCGTTGGCCGGCGTCGTCCACCTGCAGGGCTGGCGTTTCGTCTGCGCGGGCTTGTTGCGCGGCACGTTGCTCGGCGTGTTTTTCCCGGTACAGCACGTAAGCGCGGGCCACGTCGTGGGCGCCGGAGCGCATCAAGGCCAGTTCCACCTGATCCTGAATGTCCTCGATATGCACGCTGCCGCCGGCGGGCAAACGCCGCGTCAACGCCTCGACCACGCTAGCGGTAAGTTGCGCCACCTGATCGCGGATGCGCGCCGAGTTGACGCCATGCTGGCCCTCCACCGCCAGAAAGGCCTTGGTAATGGCAATGGCGATTTTTTCCGGCTGAAACGCCACCACCGCGCGGTTGCGGCGGATCACTTCCAGGCCGGCGTGCGGCGGTAACGGCGGGGGTAACGAGGCGGCTTCGCCGGCAGGGGCATAATGGGCGGACGCGCGGACGGCGGCGGTTTGCATGCGATTCTCCTTGCTCTTGGGCGGGAAGCGCGAAGCCGCAACGGCTGGCGCGCGGCGCGAACCCGAAATCGCCCGACCCGCAACGCTTGCCATCGTCCTCGGAGACACCCCGCTCCCGGTTGATTGAAGTTTCGAGGGCAGGTCTCCTGGCTCTCGGGTCGCCGCCTCGGTTCAGCCTTCCCGGACTCGCGTCCAGTGGCATCGTTGAACAAAGACTCGCCGATTACAGTTGCGGGGGCAGCTCCGGCTTTCCGGCGATTATGCAAAAAACGCAAAAGCGCCGACCGGATTCCCTTTTAATCCCCTTCGGGGGGAACCGTCTCGGGGCGGGAGTTTAGGTAGGGCAAAGTGATCTGTCAAGCCAATAAATACTATATCTTGCGTAAATTTGTTTAATTTAACCCCGTATTTAGTTAACAACAATCGACACGGGCAAGTCTATCGACAGGAATTCGTCGATTCGGGCGGGCATGGCTTGTGTCGTTACAGCAATCGCATAATAATACACACACATCGTACACACAGGAGGCAGCGGCATGACCACCTTGACCACCCGCATCTTCAAAAACGGCAATAGCCAAGCGGTGAGGATTCCGCAGGAATTTCGTCTGGACGTTAGCCAAGTGGAAATCAGCCGCTGCCCTAACGGCGATTTGCTGATTCACCCGGTGCCGGCCGACCGCGGCGGCGCCTTGTTGGCGGTTCTGCAAGATTTCGATGACGACTTTGCCGAACGTTTGCTCGAAGACGCCCGCGAACAAGCGCCGATGCAGGAGCGCGAGTCTTTATGATCTACATGCTGGATACCAACATGCTGATCTATCTGATCAAAAATAAACCGCCGGCAGTAGCCGAACGCATCAATACCCTGCCCGCCAGCAGTACGCTGTGCATGTCGTTCGTCACTTATGCCGAGTTGTTGAAAGGCGCCGAGCGCAGCCAGCGCAAGGAAAAGGTGCTGACGCAGTTGGAACAATTGCTGCGGATCGTCCCGGTCGAATATGCCGTTGACGGTGCGTTATGCCGGCACTACGCCAGCCAATTTACTCGGCTGAAATCGGCCGGAACGCCGATAGGCGCCAACGATTTGTGGATTGCCTGCCATGCGCTGGCGATTGGCGCTCGCTTGGTCTCGCATAACGTGTGGGAATTCGAGCGGATTGAGGGTTTGGCGGTCGAGGCTTGGGCGAGCGAGCGGTAACTTTTCGGCGCAATTGTTCTGTAAATGCCGCTTCGCACTAAACGCAGGATGCGCTGAGCGCTAGCGAAGCGCATCAATCGCGCATGATGCGATGTACGTTGTTTACCGTTGCCTCCGTGACTGTTTCTAAGCAAGCAGTTGCAAAACGATGGCTGGCTATTACGAGGCGTGAAAGGTTCGCATCACGTTTTTACCCATCCATCCCAAGCCTGGGCATATTAGCGTGCCGCATCCGCGCAAGGACTTGGGCCACGGACTGGTCAACAAACTACTGAAGCAGGCAGGATTGAAATGAGATACCCGATAGCGATAGAAAGCGGCGACGAAATCCACGCCTACGGCGTCGTGGTGCCCGATTTGCCCGGTTGTTTTTCCGCCGGCGACAGTTTGGACGAAGCGATAGCCAATGCCAAGGAAGCCATCGAATTATGGCTGGAGACGGTCATAGAAGACGGCCTAGCCATCCCGGAAGCCTCGCCGATTGCCAAGCATCAAGCCGACCCGGAATTTGCCGGCTGGATTTGGGCAGTCGTCGAAGTGGATCTGTCCAAATTGTCCGGCAAAGCCAAGCGGGTCAACATCACGCTGCCGGAACGGGTGCTGGCAGCGATCGACCAAGCCGCCGCGCGATTCGGCGACACCCGCTCCGGATTGCTGGCCAAAGCGGCTTTGGAATATGTCGAGAGGCATCCGGCGGCTTGATTGGGTTGTTGTCGCTGGCGCGACGGCTTGATTGAATGCCGGTTCCCGCACCGGCGGGCGGGTTTCTTTTCTTTGCTTGTCCAAAGAAAAGAAACCAAAAGAAAAGACACCCGGATGCCGCTTTTTCCCTGCGCTCCGAAGGATTTGGCGAGGGTTTTCGGAAGGGCTGTCCTAGCCCTCCGAAAACGAGCGGCATCCCTGCCGCACCCCTCTCGGGCTAATCCCGCCAAATCCTCCGGTGCTCGGCGCGGCATAACGGGAGAAAACCCCGCCGTGAAATTGGAAAGCGTCTGATATTTACGAGGTTTTGTAGGGCGCATTAGCGAAAGCGTCATGCGCCGAATGCTTGAAGGCCATCATACGACGCAATACGGCTGCGCCTATTGACGCCCTACAAATGCGCCTTACGGCCTTACAATTGTGACTTATGGCCTTGCTGGGAGCAGATTTGGACGTCAACGGCGCACAGAGTGCGAGTGCCTGGATGGCACGAGTCAGTAGGCGACCCGGATGCCGCTTAGCTCACTCGGCACATCCATGTACCTCGCCCTACGGCTGCATTGCATGCATAACGGGAAGAAACCCCTCCGCGAAATGCGAAATGATCTAATATTCATGAAGATTGTAGGGCGCGTTAGTGATGACAAAATGCGCCGAATTATTAATGGCCAATATGAGGCGCAATAGAACAATGCCTAGTAACCTACTAGGCATTGTGCCCTACGGCATTCGCATACTTTGTTGAACTTTTGAGTTTGAGTGCAAAAAATGGAAATTGTTACTTTTAATAATCAACTTGAATTAGATGAGTTTTTTCAGGTTGCCTTTTCAAGAAGAAACCTGATTCCCATTATAGGATCTGGATTTACTAGAGGGGAAAAATCACGTAATGGAAAAGTGCCGAATGGCAAAGAGTTTCAAGAATTAATGATAAATGAAATTTGCAAAAATTGCGAAGAGCTGTCAAAAGA